>CALDJV010000552.1 GCA_937899305.1 uncultured Cytophagaceae bacterium | reverse complement strand
ACAGTGTTACTAAGAAACTGTTGCAGAAAATACCTGCAACAGTTTTTTGGTTTTATGAATAGTAAATAATGTTATATTTACTTTTTGATTTTCCGTAAATTGCATTTTAATACTATCGCTCTAAGAACACACAATCGGATAAATAACACTAAACATCTTGCATGGACAACAAAAAGCTTCACAAATTACTTATTGAGTCACCAAAAGAATTTATAGCACATAAATCGATTGGGGAAGTGATTAAAAAAACAGTCTATAAATTTGTAAGCAGAGGAGGAATTTATGGACAAACTACTGAAGATATTATCAGCGAGGTTACTTTAATGATTCTAGAGAAAAAACTCGATTACATTGCAAAAAGCTACAATCCTCAATTTAGTACAGTGAAAGGATATTTGAGCAAAGTAGTCTTCAATTTGTGTGTAGAGCTATTACGCAAACAACAAAATAAAGCAGTATTGAAAAATAGCCTGGATGATGTGCAGGAGGGTTCGTTTAAAGGAGACTACAACAGTGCCAATCCCGAGGCAAGTCTAATTGCCCAAGAAACCATTGATTCAGAATTAAACCGCTTGCGAAACTACCTTAAAATATTTGCTAAATATAAATTTAAGTTTGTCTTACTCATCAAATTATATTGTCGGATTCCGTTAAAATTAGAGGATTTCCAAAATTATGCTTTAGATCTATCACCTGATGAATGGACTTCTTATTACCAAACTTTTAGCGTAGATTACTCAAACCATTCCGATAAGGAGGTCTATCAATTGATTAGTCCATTGATTAATAAGGTAGAAAACAAAAAAAACAGCGCCGACTCACTACGAAAATGGGTCAGTACGAAGGTAGTTACACTGAAAGAAGCGATGAGTCAAAATACTCATTATCAATACGATACAGAATCTTTAAAAAATTTAGTAAGATTATTGTAAAAAAATGTCCACCATTTGGACAAATACAAGTATATATAAACAAAGGGATAACTTATTAATCACAATTCATCACCATTAACCAAATAAAAATTTGAAATGTGCCCAATTTGGGTAAGTTTCATTACATGCTGATACAATCATACTTTTGAATAGGACGTTATTACGAAATAAAAAAAGTCTTAATCAAGAATTAAATTTATATTTTTACTAACAAGGGTAGCAAAGTTTTAAATAATGTGGCAAAATGAATGAAAACAATATGATGTTCAAACAATCAGTTTTTTTTGATGAAAACCATGAGCTGAATGATACAGGAATATTATTATATGTAGACGCTTTAAGACTCAACAAAGAAAATCAATTACCAGATATTTTGGTAGAGCATGTGACCAACTCGGAAAGCGATCTAAAAAAGATTTACGAATATTATGAGTTTGTAAAAGATGATGATGTAAATGAACTCTTACCTCATCCGTATTTCGATAAATCTTACCAACATCGTACTCCAGTAAAAAGTCTAAGAAACGGGCAAATTCTAAAAATTGCAGCGGCAGTTATTCTACTCTTAGGAATAGGCTACATCATTAGTCTAATGAGCGGGAACGAACAAAGTATTCCCAATGGCATTTCGGACAAGGCAATGAATGCTGATCAATTTCCCTTACCCCCCATAGACCCTAAAATCAGGGATCAGGATCACACTACTAAAGAGCGTAAACAAGAAGCAAAGCTAGTTCCGCCGACTCAGAATCAGAAGCTCCCCGATTTTGAAGATGTGTTTTCAAACACTGAACTACAGGCTATGCACATGCCTTACATAGACCGCCTGATTGAACGTAACGGAAACAAACGCTCTAATGGCCTACAAGTACTTTTCCCGTTGATTGACACCAAAATATTGGATCAGAAACTGTCTTTTCGCTGGAAAAACCCCATCCAAGACTCTCTTTACCTTGAGATCTTTACCAAAGAAACAACTACTGACCGTCCCCAAGTATTTAAAATAGCTCCTAAAGACAGTGCTTTTACGCTTCCTAGTGTCTTAAAGCCCTTTTTATACTATTGGGAATTAAAGAAAAAACAAGGCAATGGTCGTAAAACCTTGCTTTCTAGAGGGCGTTTTCTCGTACAAAAGAGAAAAGGTAATAAAAAATAAAGCATAGGCTTTCAAACGTATGATGATCAAACCATCCAATCAATTCATTGGGTGGTTTTTTTTATGGGAGGGGCAAGTTAAAAAGTGTTAAATCCGTTTAAAAAAGTGACAATTACCCGTATTTTGTACAAAAGCATTATTCCAAATATTTATGAAGAATCGCAGAAAACTAAACTATATCATCTTTTTAATGAGTGGGGCATTGATTGGTCTTATTGGTCTGCAAATATATTGGGTCAATACTTCGTTACAGGTGAAAAAAGAACGCTTTAACCAAGATGTTCATGCAGCCTTGAAAAATATTGTAAAAAAATTAGAAAGAAGAGAAGCTGCGTTTATAGTCCGGAACAAGTTTCTGGGTAATTCTTCAAAACCTTCCAAAAACCTTGGCTATTCACTTACCCAGAAGTATCAAAAACAATTATCGTATAAATCATCCAAGCGTTATAAAAAGTATTCCGGCCCTACATTAGAGGAATGCTGTCAGAAAGAGTCAGTTGCTTCGTACCCTTTAGAGGATACCGCCTATCTTTTCGATTTTTCACATTCAGTCAAGAAGATAAACCCTGGTAATATTTCAAAAGTAGATGTTAAAGAAAACGAAAATGGCCAATCCACCATTTACATTTCTACCAAAAAGGGCATTTATCCAGGTAAACTCAACCAATACCTTACCCGTAAAAAAATAAATGTTGCCCAAGATACGGTTGCGATGGTCAATATCAAATCTAGGATGGTATCTTTGGTAGTAGACGAACTCATAGAACGCCCCAAAACATTACAAGAACGCATTACCCGAGACTTGTTGGATTCGCTGCTTAACCTTGAGCTCATGTCTCGTGGCATTGACATTCCTTATCACTTTGATGTAGTAGGCTTTAAAAACAATCAGGCTGATTATGTTTTCGAAACCAAATTGGGTGAATCGGCTCAAATCCTTCCGCAAACATTGGCCAAAGCCAAGTACGCCACGATGCTTTTTCCTAATGACATTCGCCCTCAAAACAACCACTTAATGGTGAATTTCCCCAACGAACAATCTTTTATGCTCAAAAAAATGTGGTCCATCCTTGCTTCAGCATTTTTGTTTATTGGCATCGTCATTTTTTGTTTCACTTTTGCCGTAAATACGATCCTAAAGCAAAAAAAGATGTCGGATATGACCAAGGATTTTATCAATAATATGACCCATGAGTTTAAAACTCCCATTGCCACTGTTTCTTTGGCTTGCCAAGCCATGCAAGATCCTGACATCCAACAATTGCCCAACCAGATGAATCGCTACATGGGCATGATTCGAGAAGAAAATGATCGTTTGGGGCAACAAGTAGAGAAAGTATTACAAATTGCTCGTTTGGATCGGGAAGATTTCAAACTGAATATTACTGAAGTAGATGTACACCAAAGCATCAAAAAGGCAATCCGAAATATTCAAATACAAGTAGAAAAACGAGGGGGTATTCTCAATACCAATTTTCAGGCTACCGAGGCACACATTCAAGCCGATGAAATGCACTTGACGAATATGATTATCAATTTACTAGATAATGCCAATAAATATTCGCCCGAGTCTCCTGAGATTATGGTACAAACTCAAAGTAATGACCGAGGGGTAAAGGTAATGATTAGTGACAAAGGGCAAGGCATTTCTAAAGAGATGCTCAACAAAGTATTTGATAAATTTTATCGAGTGCCTACCGGGAATGTACACAATGTAAAAGGGTTTGGATTGGGGCTTAGTTATGTAAAGACCATGGTAGATGCCCATCAGGGAGAAATACAAGTAAAAAGTGAGCCCACCAAAGGCAGTACATTCACTTTGTTTTTTCCTTATCTGGCTCAAAGTGCCTAATGATAGTACTTTGATTGATATTGTACTTAAAATTTTGAATACTAAAAAGTTACCACTAAAAAATCAACCCATCACCAGCGGTTTCACGTATTGTAATTATCCATCAAAAATACTTCCCGGCAATTTTGGCAATTACCCCCAGTTAAAGACAATACCATGAAAAACGAAATCAATATTTTATTAGTTGAGGATGACAACAACCTGGGTCAACTACTTCAGGAATATCTACAGATCAAAGGGTATCCGACTACCTTAAAAAGAGATGGCGAAGCAGGCTTGGACACTTATGAAACTCAAGTATTTCAGTTGTGTATCTTAGATGTCATGCTTCCGAAGATGGATGGTTTTTCGCTGGCCGAAAAAATCAGGGAGCAAGATAAAAAAGTGCCTATCATTTTCCTTACGGCAAAATCTATGAAAGAAGATGCCATCAAAGGTTTCAAAGCGGGAGCAGACGATTATATCCATAAACCATTTAGTATGGAGGAGCTGCTGCTCAGAATTGAGGCCATCATGCGTAGGGTTGGTCAGAATGATGCTTTCTCAGAGCAAGAACATTTTGAGGTAGGTTCTTTTAGTTTTGACTACAGTACACAAAAGCTCAAACGAAATGGGGAAAGTAAAAAGTTGACTTCTAAAGAAGCTGATCTTTTGAAAATGTTGTGCGAACATAAAAATCAAACACTGGAACGATCAAAAGCGCTTAAAAAAATTTGGCTGGATGATAATTACTTCAATGCCCGCAGTATGGATGTATACATTACCAAACTTCGAAAGTATCTTAAGTCAGATGAAAACATTCAAATCGTGAATATACACGGCCAAGGTTTTAAGTTGATAGAACTTAGTTAAGCCCTGATATTCAAAAAATTAGACTTGACAGATTCTTCAAAAAAATAAACCAGATATCTGTCAAGTCTACAAGAGGTCACTTGCCAATCAACAAAAGGCTCGTTGTACTCAAATCATTTTTAGATGGAATTTCCAAAAGTACAACAATGCCAGCCAACCTGTCAAGATCAAAAAGGTCCAGCCAAAATAGGAAAATTTTCGATTTTTATGCCTCAACGTAAACATCAGGACAACAATTGAGAATACTCCTCCAGCCAACTCAAAGGTATGCAATCGCTTTTCGCTCACTCTTCTTTGTTTTCTTTTGGCCAATCCTTTGTCTTGGCGAAATACAAATGCAGCCAAAATGTTGATAAATATCAAATAGTAGATCAATAACATAATTAGGAAGTTGTATAACGATTTTCAAAAACATGAGTTAAAATGGCTTGCTCGGCGGCATCACAGGATTTACCTCTCCGCTGCATCATTCTATCAGCAGCCTCAAAGGCTTTAGCCAAATCATAAGTACCAAAGCCATGGTCGGCACCTCCCCAAGCAAACGAAGGAATAAACTTGGCGGGAAAACCTGCTCCAAAAATGTTGGCATTGATGCCTACTACGGTACCGGTATTGAACATGGTATTGATGCCTGCTTTAGAATGATCGCCCATTATTAAGCCACAAAACTGTTGGCCCGAATCAACGAAATCATTTTTGCCATAATTCCACACTTTAATATTGGCATAATTATTCTTCAGGTTAGAGCAGTTGGTATCCGCGCCAAAGTTGCACCACTCCCCTACTACCGAATTCCCCAAAAAGCCATCGTGCCCTTTGTTGCTGTATCCAAAAAATACCGAATTACTAATCTCTCCACCTACTTTACAATGAGGACCAATGGTGGTATCACTCCGCATTTTACCTCCGGGGTTTACCACAGCGTGTTCGCCCAGGGCAAAATTTCCTTGTACAATGCTACCTTCACTTATTTGCGCATTTTTACCTAGGTAAATCACGCCTTTTTCCGCGTTCAATACGCAAGCTTTTAGTGACACGCCTTCCTCGATGAATACATTTTCGGGGTGGTATACCACCGTATTGGGGTCGGTAATAGGTGCTGAGGTTCGCCCTGAAGTAATGAGTTCAAAGTCGGCCTGGATTTGGGCTCCATTGTGTTTGAAAATATCCCATAAATGCTGTATCCTCGTCACTTTTCCTTCATAAGGGATTGTTCTTTTAGGTTGAATCGCCCCCTGATGGTCTACGACTGATTCGTCTACGTACATAGCCAGAGGCGCTTCAGAGTTGCTTCCCAGCATGTCACCCGGTTTCAGTTGTTGAATGGCGGCTACCAGAGCTTGGTCGGGGCATATGCTGCTATCAATTTGGAGATAGTTTGTGATATTGGTAGCCTCGTCTACACTGGAAAACTTTGCTCTAAGATGTGGCTCAAACAAAAGGTAATTGGGCTTTTGCCCTAGCAGGCGCTCCCATTTCTCAATCATTGTGAGTATACCCACTCGGAGATAGGCAACTGGACGTACCAGGGTAAAGGGCTTGAGTTGTTCGACGATGGCAATGTTGTCAACTAGAAGGTATTGCATGATTCGTATTCGTTTTTCAGAAATGCGAATATGACAAAATTTGGGAAATGTGGAGGGTTATATCATAAAAAAAGTCTCTTAAATAGTTTTAAGAGACCCTTCGATAATGTCTTATGAGCAATATCAATTGCTTAGCTTTTCTTTTTAAATCTACGGTTAAATTTCTCAACACGACCCGCAGTATCCAAGAACATCTTCTTACCAGTGTAAAATGGGTGAGATTCAGATGTTACCTCAAGCTTTACCAATGGATAGGTTTGACCATCCATGTCAATTGTTTCTTTTGTTTGTATGGTCGAACGAGTAATGAATTTGAACTCATTAGACGTATCCAAAAAAACCACCTCTCTATATTCAGGATGAATATCTTTTCTCATTGCGCTTCAAATATTTTAATAAAATTAAATGCTTCTCTAAAAGGCTTGCAAATTTAGTTATTTTTGACAAAAGAGTAAAGATTACGGTCAAAAGTTTCTCGATTTATTGAATACTGAAGGTTCCTTGATCATAATTATCTGTCTGTGAGTAGTATGTATCTCATTTTTTTATAGTAAATGTTCCTCTATTGATATCATAATACAATTGTACCAATGGCTTGGGATTCGAACCCATAGGGCCACTTACGATCTTGATGGTAGTCCCTTTTTGTGGTATGGTGACCATTACTGTTGGTATACCTTGTTGAATGGCTTCGTTAGACACGGCTCGGCGATGCATTTGTTCTAGCTTGGCCCAGTCTACCACCTTGGAACGTACTTCGCGCAGGTTGGCATCAAAAAATTTAAAATTCACTAATTTCCCCCAACATCCCATGCCTCCGCAACCATACTCAAATACACCAACGATTTCCTTACCACTTCGGCTACGCCACAATGCCATGTCAATGTTGGTATTTGCAAAACCATTGCCACTGGTCACACTCAGGAAGCCATTGACTACGTCTTTTTTTACGATTCGGTAACTTTGATCAATGCCCAAGGTACTTTTGAGCGCATTGTAATAATCAATAATTGTTTTAGCGGGCTTGGCCTCAGGGCGCTGGATTTGGACCAAGATCATTGCCAAGATGATAGATAAGTTGATTAATTTTTTATGCATCATTGTATTTTTTAAAGGATTATTCAATTGTTACCTTGATTTTGTGGGTAGATTTGGACTCTCCCCGAAAACTATTTTCAATCATAAGTACGGTGTTACCCGGCTTCAGAGCTTCAAATATAAAAGTTTTGGTACCACTGTCTCCTCCCGACATCTTTGCTTTGCTGGCATCCTTATAAACAAAATGAGTATTGATTAGCTTGAATAGGCTGGTATTGCCCGGAGACACCTTGGTGGTAAACCCTACTGAACCATGGGTACTGGCTTGATAATAGGCTTTTTGGCCAACCTTTAACTTTATATCACCTTGTAATGCAGATAACTTGATCATATCTTTCTCAGGCTTGAATTTTTTATTTTGAGAGTAGGTACAGCTTACTGCTCCAAGTAGTAAAGTAATTAAAATCAATTGTTTCATGTTTTTTCTTTGGTGTTGAACAGGTATTTATGATAAATCTAAAAATAATAATTTGGCTTCTGCCATCGTAATTTATAAAAGGCCAGTTATAATGAATGAAATCATTCTTTGAGTTTATAAGTGACCAAGCCAGTTTGTGTAAAAGTGATCTATTTATTACTTGCGTAGCTAAAATTTTTTGTGATTCTATTATTTTAACATGTTCGCCAAATACTGTGAATTATTATTGGTAAAAAAAAGGGGATTG
>CALDJV010000551.1 GCA_937899305.1 uncultured Cytophagaceae bacterium | reverse complement strand
TCCATTACGCCTAAAATGCTCAAACATTCCATCCTCACCCAAAGCCAGCGCGCTATCAACGGATGTCAGTGATCATTTTTAACGGCTCCATTACTCAAGTTCTTAACGCTGACAGACTAAATGCCGAGTCTAGCTGACGCATTCACAACTGTATTTATTGTGAGATCTCCAAAGAAATTCACTGCGAAAGGTCAGTGACTTAGTAGCGTCAGCCCATTTCTTCAACCAAACGTAGTGTGCTCACCAAAGATCATCTTGATCAACGTTTTTGAACCCATACTTTTACTAACTCAATGACATTGAACAATAGTAGGTCACACCAGTTTCCCTCTTTTCCAAACCTTAGTAGGTTTGAGTTTTCCTTGTTGGTATAGAATTTCCTGATAATCGGAGGTATCAAAACCAATAAAGTCGGCCAATTGACCGGTTACCAATTGTCCGCGATCTTGAAGGTTGAGCGCCTGAGCAGCCCTAAAGGTAATGCCTGCCAACACCTCTGCGTTTGATAATTTTTGAACGGCACCGTATACCGCGGCTTGCAAGAGCAGATCTCCCATGGGAGCCGAACCTGGATTCCAGTCGGTGGCAATGGCTACACAAGCCCCACGGTCGAGTAGTTTGCGTCCTGGAGCATAGTCCATCCCCAAGCCAAATGAAACTCCTGGTAATACTACCGAAACCGTATCTGACAATGCTAGAGCGTTGATTTCCTTATCGGTACTGGCCTCGAGGTGGTCGGCACTGACTGCTCCCAGGGCGGTGGCCAACTTGCTTCCCCCAGTACTGAATTGATCCGCATGAATGGTGATATCAAAACCCATTGATTGAGCCTGAATGAGATAACGCCGTCCCTCTTCTACCGAAAAAGCAGTATCTTCAATAAAAATATCTACCCGAGAAGCCAGGTTTTGTGCTTTCACCTGCGGCAACAGATTCTCAAGCATATGGTCTAAATAAAGTTGGGAGTTCTGGTATTCAGGGCCTCGCATGTGGGCGGCCAAGCAAGTAGGAATCACATCTATGAGGTGGGTTTCATTCACTTTCTGAATGGCCTTCAACATTTTGAGCTCATCGTCTACCGATAGGCCATAACCACTTTTGATTTCACAAGTAGTGACTCCTTCGTGTAGGTGACGAGTCGCACGCTGGTAAGTAGTGTCGACCAAGGTTTGGAGGGCCGCTTCCCTAGTTTTGCGTACCGAATCCAGAATGCCACCTCCTGCTCGAGCAATCTCAAGATAAGGTTTGCCAGCATTGCGCATGGCATAATCGCGGGCGCGGCTTCCACCAAAACAAATGTGGGTATGTGCATCTACCAAACCAGGTAAGAGCACCAAAGGAGTATTCAATTCCTCTACCTGTACTGAGGTGGAGTTTTTGGCCAAAGCCTCAAAATCGTCTACTGCTTCAATGACTCCTTGATTTACTAAAACTCCGGCATTTGTTTTAACTACCAATTGCTCGTCTTGAATGGCTCCTTTAAGAGGGAGGTTTTCCAAGGTGATAACTTGCTTGAATGGCCCAATCAGTGTACGCATGGTGGTGATCAATTTTTAATAAAAGACAATGATTTATTTGTGCGCGATCGCTTACGATGGCAATATAAAAACGATCCGGATAAAGTAGGTAGATTTGTCAATTTTAAAATTGACGATTTGTTCCTTTTTTATTCAATTTCAGTAACTTACTCCTCAAA
Organism: uncultured Cytophagaceae bacterium; assembly: GCA_937899305.1. Classification (GTDB taxonomy): domain Bacteria; phylum Bacteroidota; class Bacteroidia; order Cytophagales; family Microscillaceae; genus Microscilla. Next base: position 6,448 of record CALDJV010000551.1, on the reverse strand, counting down.
TTACGTTTATAGCAAAAATTAGATAACGTTTTCAAGTACAGTGTTTACACTCAACCAAAAACGAGTCGTTTCGTTTGACCAAAATAAGTCAGGGTTGAGAAGAAAAAGTTGAGACAAGCAATTACATAGAATCCGTTATAGACTTTAGTATACACAACCAAATAATTTAATTTATGAACTTCAAAAAATTTACTCATCAAATCAATCTCCTGGGGGTATTGGCGCTCCTATGCCTTATACTGGCAAAACCTGAACACACCAAGGCGCAATCAGTAGCAGATTTGGCTTTTCCAGATAGTGCCAATGTATTCGCTGCACCCATTGGTTACACTCAAATTGGTGAAGTGGGTTATGTGGGGCTTCGTTTACAACCAGAACTTGCCTTTGGTAAAATAGGAGTAGGTCTGGATATTCCCATCATGTTTAGCCTTGAGGATGGCTCGTTTCGTTCAGAGGAATTCAAGGATGGGATCGGTATTTTGCGTATGATTCAATACTTCCGCTATGGACGCAAGCGTCGTGATCCTTTTTACATAAAAATAGGAACCCTCAGAAGGTCTTACCTTGGGTTTGGTGGACTTTTGAACAACTATACCAACTCGCCCAGTTTTGAGCGTCGCAAGGTTGGAATTGAGTTTGACATCAATTTCAACGAAAAAATGTTCGGGATTGAAGGATTATACAGTGACATCAATGGTGTAAACCTGGTTGCAGTTCGTCCTTATGTACGTCCCTTTGCCAAATCGTTGGCGCCGATTATCAATACTTTTGAGGTAGGTGTAGGCGTAGTACACGACCGCACCCAACGCGTATTGCCCGTAGCTACGAATTCGAATCGCTTGCCATTTACCATTCCTACCAGTTCAACAAGCCCTAACAATACCGATTTGGTAGATGCTCGTTATGTACGTGATGGAATGACCGGAATGAACGTGGATGCTGGAATCACTTTATTAGATATCCCATTTATCAAGGTAGATGCTTACACCCAGTTTGCGTGGTTGTTCAAAAACAATTCAGAGAATTTGAGACAAGACTTAGAGACATTAGCTGCAAATGATCCAGCATTAGCAGGAGTATCTGAATATGCTACTGGTACTGGATTTAGTGCGGGGGTAGTGGCCCGATTAAATTTCATTGCCAACATATTTGCCATGGAGGCCCGCTTAGAATATCAAAACTACAGCAAATTCTTCCAGCCTCAGTTTTTTGATGCTGCTTATGAAATCAACAAAGATGCTAAAATTGCCATCTTGGCCACTGATACTACCGCAACCAATGGTTGGTATGGAACCTTGACTGGACACGTACTCAATAAACTAAAAATTACTGGGGGGTTACAGTTACCCAACAACATCAGCGAAACCAACCCTGCTTTGTTGTTTGTACAAGGTGATGCCTCAGAGTTGATTCCAAAAGTAATTTTGACTGGTACCTATGTAAAAGGGAACCTAAGAACATTGAGTGATGCTTTGGTGTTGGACGACCGTTCGTTGGCCAATGTACGAGCTGCATACAAGCTCTATTCTTGGTTGAGTGTAGGAGTAGACTTCCGTTGGACATTTGCTAAAGTAACTGATGAGAATGTTACTCCAGCACAAGAGAAAATTGAAGCTACGCGCTTTGTGATGCCTTATTTTGGGATCAGTTTCCCATTGGGTGGAGGAAGCAAATCTTCGGATAATTAATCAATGCATTTGAAATAGATACATGAAAAAAGCGTGTCAGAGTAACATCGACACGCTTTTTTCTTATACTGTAAGTCACCAGTTCGAAGGCAGTAAAATCTACTAACGAACTGCCAACTAAAGAGCTACTTCCCAAACTTTGCCTTCAAGGCTGCCAATTTAGACTGAAAATCGCCTTCTGGTGCATCTTCCTCTTGTTTTTTGCCTTTTCTCTGATTCCCCTTGCTCTGGTTTTCTTTTCTGGGGTTGTCTTTTGAGCTGGGTTTCTGTCCTCGGTTTTTGTTATTCTGAGGTTTGGGTTTACGATCTTTACTCACTCGTTTGCGAGCTGTATCTCCAGAGCCTCCCTCTCCTTTCATCGAGAGCTGAATCCGTTTGCGCTCCACGTCTACCTCCATCACGGTTACTTCTACTTTCTGTTGCACTTTGACTACCTCACTGGGGTCACTCACATAAGTATCCGACAATTGACTAATGTGTACCAAACCATCTTGGTGTACGCCCACATCGACAAATGCACCAAATTTGGTCACATTGGTAACAATACCATTGAGCTTCATACCCGGTTTGAGATCCTCGATGGTATTTACTCCTTCGGCAAACTCTACTACCTCAAACTGAGCTCGAGGATCACGCCCTGGCTTGGCCAATTCTTGCATGATATCATTCAAAGTCGGCAAACCTACCGTATCGCTGACATATTTCTTGAGGTCGATTTGCTTGCGTAACTTTTCATCCTTGATCAAGTCAGCCACCGAGCAGCCTAAGTCTTTGGCCATTTGCTCTACAGTGGCGTAGCTTTCGGGGTGTACTGCACTGGCATCCAAGGGGTTTTTGGCATCACTGATGCGCAAGAAACCAGCCGCTTGTTCAAAAGCCTTGTCACCCAAACGCTTTACTTTTTTGAGTTCAGAGCGTTTATTGAATGCGCCATTTGCGTTACGATAATCAATGATATTTTGGGCCAATACCGGACCCAACCCTGACACATAAGTAAGCAATTGTTTACTGGCCGTGTTGACTTCTACGCCTACCTTGTTTACACTACTTTCTACCACATCGTCCAGGCTTTTCTTGAGGGCAGTTTGGTCTACATCGTGCTGGTATTGACCTACCCCAATAGATTTGGGATCAATTTTTACCAATTCAGCCAAGGGGTCCATCAAACGACGTCCAATAGAAACTGCTCCTCTTACTGTAATGTCTTCGTTGGGGAATTCTTCTCGGGCCACTTCCGAAGCCGAATATACCGAAGCACCACTTTCATTTACCATTATCACCATAACCTCTTTGGGTAATCCGATGCTACGAATGAATGCGTCAGTTTCACGACTAGCTGTACCATTTCCAATGGCGATGGCTTGTACCTGGTGGTCACGTACCAAGTTATGGATACTGGCCATGGCTTCGGTGCGACGGCGGTCAGGGTAAATTACGGTATGGTTAAGGAGTTTCCCTTGAGGATCCAGACAAACCACTTTGCAACCAGTACGGAAACCAGGGTCAATAGCCAACACACTTTTTTGCCCCATTGGAGCAGCCAATAGTAATTCACGTAGGTTATCAGCAAATACCTGAATGGCTTCCGAATCGGCTTTTTTCTTGGCCTTGAGGCGTACTTCGGTTTCCATAGAAGACTTCAGCAAACGTTTGTAGGCGTCTTTGACCGCCAATTCCATTTGTTCTGTATTGGCTTCGTTGGCATTTTGACTCACAAATTGTCGAGCCAATTTTTGCAAAGCATCTTCTTCTTCAGGAGAGGTATCTAAAGACAACATGCCTTCTTTTTCGCCTCTACGAAAGGCCAGTACTCGGTGAGATGGAGCTTCTTCTACGCCTTCTTCCCACTCAAAGTAATCCTGGTATTTTTGGGCCTCGGTTTCTTTGCCTGGAATCACCTTTACCGTGTAGGTACCTCGTTTCCAGAACAAATCCCGCATAGTCGCACGGGCTTCCACATTTTCATTGATTTTTTCGGCGATAATGTCGCGGGCTCCCGCCAAGGCCTCTTCCTCATTGTTGACTCCCTTTTCGGGATCAATGAATTTTTTGGCTTCGGCAATTAAATCAAAATCTTCTTGTTCAAAGATTTTTTCGCCCAACGGTTCCAACCCTTTTTCGCGGGCAATGGTGGCACGAGTGCGTTTTTTAGGTTTGTAAGGAAGGTATAAATCTTCTAGCGCCGACATGGTTTCGGCTGCTTCGATTTTTTTCTTCAATTCAGGAGTCAATTTACCTTGCTCCTCAATAGACTTAAGAATGGCTTCCCGGCGTTTGTCCAAATCACGCAATTGAGTCAGGCGATCCCGGATTTGAGCAATGGCCACCTCGTCTAAACTTCCGGTAGCTTCTTTACGGTATCGGGCAATAAAAGGGATGGTAGCTCCATCATCCAGCAACAACGCGGTAGCCGCTACCTGGTGCTCAGTGATGTTTAGTTCCTGAGCAATTTTCGAAAAATGTGGATTGTTCATGTATTAATGGTAATGAAATAGAGCCTCAAAGGTACGAAAAGTTGAGGGATGGATTAAGATCCCTTTCATTTTTAATCTGCCCCAAAGTGAAGTTATTGTATGTAGAGCAGATAAGTAGTTGTTAGTCAGAAACATAGATGCTCCTATTTTGACTTCTGAAATCTCCAATCTTGTAGAGATTAAATTTGTGTGTAGTAAATTGTTATTATCGCATATCTAGAAATTTGAAAGACCGGGTATTGCCCAGCATTCTCCTTTACATACAATGATTTTAATCAAACTAAACCACCCTGCACTGAAAGTACAGGGGTTTTGCGCTCGGACTGAAAGTCCTCTTTAGCCAACCCGTGTCGCAATGCGGGCAAGTTGCTCAAATTCGCAGACGAGACCCGATTTTTTCGCATTACTAAAGTATTGCACTGAAAGTGCAGGGTTTTAACCCAGAGCTGAGACCAATAAACATACCAAAAGGCTCCTTTTTCAGCACCTCACTGGGTGGCGAAAAAGGAGTCTTTTTGTTTAACTCATAGAATCCCATGAGCATCAGTCAATGGATCATATCAGTATTTGCCGCGGTACTTTTGATCGCAAGTCTCGTCACCATTTATTTAATCATAAGAGAAGAAGGCTTACTTAAATTCTCTTGGAAGTTTTGGTCTAGCCGAAGAATGAAGCCAAAAAATGGCCAAGGTATGGCTGGAGAGTATGAGGAATTATTGCGTGAAATGCAAGCATTCTTGGCAAGCGAGTACAAAAATGATCAATCCTCGATAAAGGAACGTTTTGAAAGCATCGCGGCAAGTTTGAGCGTGCTCCAGCAAGAGGAGCGAAGCGAACAGTTGAAAAACACCTTGATTCAAGAAGTCATCCGCAAAATCTCACCCCAAGATGTGGACGACCAGCTGGACAACTTATTGAGTCAACAAAATGAGATTAAAAAACAGCTAGCAGGGATTGAAAACAATGCGCAGTCTATCTCAGACTTGGCCCAGGGTTTTAAAAAAATTACCACAAATGATGTACAAAAGTCAAATGCTTCTATCTCAGAAAAAGAAATTGAAAAGCGTCTGTTGTTCAACTTAATACAACAGCCGTTGGCCTTCAAGGGCAGTTCAACTACCTCTTCGGTAGGTGAGATAGAGAGTGAGATTGCTTACATCAAATCAAGGCAGTTGATCCAGTTGTTGAGCATCAGGAAGAAAACCATCCGAAATCTTTACATGGGTATTTTGTTTTCTATGATTTCATTTGGAGTGTTCATCACTACTTTTCTCAATGACGAAAATAGCCAAGGTATCTCCAAAGTCATCACTGAGGAATTGAGGGGTAAAAAAATCACTACGACCAACCCCAAGTTTACTTTGCTGATACGTCAAGACGTCAAGATGATCATTTTTGCCTCTTTTATGAGCACCCTCTCCTTGTTTTTCTTGAGGCTTTATCGTCAGGGGCAATCAGAACTACAATATTGTGAAAATGAACGCACCAACCTGGAATCCCGGATTTTGGCCACCAGGATTGCCATACATTGTCATCAAGAAAGCTTGCCCCATGTGATTCAACAGTTTTTGAGTGTGGAAAGAAATCGTGCCGAGGACATCAAACAAAGAAACAACTTATGGAAAATTAATTAAGCATCATGACCAATTCTGAATTATGGTAGAAGAAAACAAGAATGGACAAGTGACCAGCCAAAGAAAAGGCATCAATGCCAAGGCAGCGTTGATCATATCATTGGCCACAGTAATACTTGCAGCTGTGACAGTGTATATCAACCTCAAGGGAAGCCCAGAAAGGAATCCTTCCGATTCCACCCGAATACGAGATTCCATCAATAAAAATACTCTAGATACTTCTTCCCACATTTTATCCGATGATGAGAGAGACACAATCCCAATAACAGGTACCGATATGCCCGATGTTAATCAATTTCAACAAGAAGCATTGCGTTTAAAGACGCGCCTGATTTCCAGCGTAGAAAGTTTTATCAAAGCTGGAGGAGATCAGAGCAAAGCCGAAATAAAAGCATTGTTTCAAGGGGGGCAAGTGCAGTTAAATGTACTATACAAGGGCCAAGCAAAGAATTATGGATGGGAAACATTAGATGGTTTTCCAAAGAATTTGAGTCAAGTGATTATCACAAAAATAGTGTATGGGAGGGTAGAAATTGAAAATGAGCGTGAGTTGCTATTGATGGATTCATTGGGGCAAAATATTGGGAATCCTGTAGAGTTTTGAAAACTTGGTAAAAGTATTATTGATCTAATTGTTTCTTAAATAATTCAA
>CALDJV010000550.1 GCA_937899305.1 uncultured Cytophagaceae bacterium | reverse complement strand
CTAGTACTTGATAAGAATTGAATTTTGTCACTAAACAGGTGAAAATAGCTTTTAGTGATCCTTACGTCAGTAATGTCGTGGTAAAACACCTTGGCTTGAGTACTTTTTTTCTTGGTTTTTGTGGTGTATTGTAAATGGGTAGGGAAGAATGTTATTTCGTGTAACCTAACAAAATAGGGGTTTCCTCTGGACGAAAATATAGCCCCAAAGATCAAGGAAAGCAGCATCACAATGGCACAAAGCTTCATCTGGAGTGAGTCAGGTGGTAAGTCTGGTAGGAGTACCCAAGTAGTAGCCGCCAAGCAAAACAGGACTTGTTTGATTGGGAATTTTATAAGGTGTTTGATGGTCACTACCTTATCTCTACTTTGCCAATATCGTTCAAATACCCTGATATACGGCAATGTGTCATCTTGAACAACTGTAGGTAGATTGTAGGCTTGGGTTTGTTTGTTTTGTTCGATCATCTGTGCATACTTCAACCAGAATTCTTCAGTAAAAGTAGTCTCTACCCAGGCTTGTTCTGGTTGGTGAAGTAAATATTCCTGCCAAGGGTTTTGCTCAAGTGATTTCATAAAATAGGGTTTTATACTGAATGGCCCAATAATTTTTGTTCGCGATTATAATTTACTACTTCAAATAAAAAACGAACCAAATGTTTGCATTGAGTTACATCAAATGATGAACTGTATTGTGGATTAGACGGAGTAGGGATTTTACCGTCAGATGTATGAGGGTTCAACGATTTGATCGTTATAAACCTACGGGTGATTTGCACATCTATAATGTGATCATATTCCATCGTAAATGCGTATTCGTTTTTGAATTGATCTACTTGTTGGTAAGTCAGCTGGGTAGGATTCATCTTTAACGAACATTGGGTTTGGTGCTCGCTCAGGGTTTGAGTAGCACTTTTATTGTTTTCTTTTACTTTAGAGGAAATTAGTAAAGCTGTTACTCCTAATGGAACCAGCAATTGCCCCGATTCAATGTTCAGAAAGCCGAAAAAAATGACGATGACTGCCACAACTCTGATCAGCCCATGCCCACCCACATGTTTGATCGTTTGGGTGAGTACAAAATCAATACTGTTGGGTGTTTTTTTCCAGAAACGATCATAAATACTCAAAATTTTCTGAGCGTCATCGTTCACTGAGGCGCGGGGTTTGGAGACTATCTGCTGCGCATTTTTGATGAGTAATTCATAATCCTTCCAAAATTTTAATTCAAAAGGATTGTGTTCATTGACAACATTTACTGCATTTTCATTTTGTTGTTGGTGTTTGAGATAATCACCCCAGAGCGCTTTTGATTGATTATAATTGGGGGTAGATTGGTCTTGCATTTTTTTCATAAAGGTGCATTCTAAATTTGATCAATTATTGGTTTATAACATAGGTTGAAGCAGTAGAAATATCCTAAGAGCGATAGGTATCCTGCAATTGTTTAACGAGTTGTCGATGCTGTTGGTTGTGGGTCAATACTTCTTGAAGAAAATCGCAAATGGTTTCGTATTCGGGAATGAAGGCCGGAATCGTGCGTTTTTTTGAGAACAAACCAACAATTTTACCCCACCAAGTTCGAGGATTGTAAAACTTGATAACCAAACCTTCTTTGGTTTGCTCAAGCGCCTGAATTTTGTGATAGGGCAAGACAAACTGCGTATGATTATCAAAGTTGTCTAGTTGTTCATACTCCAAATGGGTAGGCTCCATATCCAACCAATAATTGACCAGGCGATGATCATCAATCGCTTGCTTGAGATTCTTGTTGCTTCCGTTGCCACCTATTTTATACAAAAATATCAGCATGGCCAGGCCTCCTAATGGCAGCACAATAGATTCGAAGCCCAAATTGACAAAAATAAACCCAAGGGTAATCATACTGGCAATGATCACCACTGGTCGCCATCCTGCTCCGGTGTTTTTAAATTCTTGGGCACTTTCAAGCGAAATGTTAGGGTTGCGGGTTTTCCAAAACTGATCGTAAATGCTTCGTAGTTTTTGCGAAGCATCGGTTACCTGGATACTGTGTTTGCGGCGGGTCTTTTTGCTACGTACCAGCAGGTTTTCATAGTCGAGCCAAAATTGGTCAATGAATGCCTGGGGTAACTGAGATTCCTGAAAAGGGGCTTGGGGAGTCGGTGATTGGGCCGACCATTGCTCGAAATAAGCTTCCCAAAGGAGGGTAGGAGAGGGCAATGCCTTTTTGTGGAATCGTTTTTTAAAGTTTTTCATGTTAGATCACAAGTGCCACAATATCGCAGCTTTTGGCGAAAAAAATGAACGAATGCCAAAGGTACAAACTTTTGCTGGTTAACGACTAACTTGGTGAACTAAGGAGTGGCTTTGGGAAAGGTATGAAGTCGCCTGGATACCTATACTCAGTACTTGGAGGCTGCATTGTGTATACTGGGTAATAAAAGGTAAGACTTGTTTTGGGTTAATCCAAAGCCCGTAGGTCTACTGGGACCACACTCGATACGCCTTGCTCTTTCATGGTTACCCCGTACATTACATCGGTACTGGCCATGGTGCGCTTGTTGTGGGTCACAATGATAAACTGCGAGTCTTTAGAGAAAGTTTTGATGATGTTGTTGAATTTTTCGGTATTGGCATCGTCCAGAGGAGCATCTACCTCATCGAAGATACAGAACGGGGCCGGCTTCAACAAGTACAACGCAAATAGGAGCGAAGTAGCCGTCAAAGTTTTTTCTCCTCCCGACAGTTGGTTAATCGTGAGAGGGCGTTTACCCTTGGGTTTGGCGATGATGTCTATCTTAGACTCCAACGGGTTTTCGGGGTCGGTCAATTGCAAATCAGCCGTATCTTCTTCCGAAAACAAAGAGCGAAACACGGTCAGGAAGTTGGTTCTGATTTTTTCGTAGGCCTCCAGAAAAGCCGTCTTGGCAAACTCCTCAGTTTCGGCAATGGTTTGGAGCAAGGCTTCTTTCGATTTGATCAAATCGTCTTTTTGGGTGACAATAAAATCTCGACGCTCCTTAGATTCATTGTATTGGTCCATCGCCATCGGGTTGATGGTACCAATTTTATCAATTTTACGTTTGATGGTTTCTACCTCTGCCTGTAGCTCTACTTCAGACAGGTTTTCGTCCAATATCAGCGACTCATCTTCTTGAGTTTCCAGCATGAGCTGGTCAATATTTACCTGAAACTCAGCCGAAAGGCGCTCAGTAATGGTCGTGAGGTTGATTTTGGTTTCGTGAATTTTGTTTTGCAATTCATTGAGAATCACACTGAGCGACTCCTTGTTTTTTTGCAAGTCTCGTAATTCCCGATCCAAATCATTCACCAACTTGCGTATGGCATAATATTCTTTTTCGGCCGCTTTCACTTCTTCGTTGTAGGCGGTTGTTTTTTCTTGCAATTCTTCAATCAACGCATCCTGCGACTCCTGACTATCCATCAACTGCCCCGCTTCTACCTCTACCTGTACCAGTTCCTGGCGATACTTGACCAAACGGTCCTCGAGGGTTTTCAAGGTTTGTTGTTTGTAACCAATTTCTTGATCAATGGTCGCAATTTTATTTTGCTGCTGATGAAAAGTAATATTTTGTTGGTTAAAACGGGACGATTTCATTTGCAACCCTTCGTTTTCTACCAACAATTGTTCTTTGAGCGCTTCTACCTCATCGGCCAAATCTACCAGCGCATTTTTTTGCTGGTTGGTTTGAGGCAATAGCTCGCTGATTTCTTCTTGCAACACCACAATCCTTTCGGTGATTTCGTCCTTGGCGTGCAGGTTTTTCTCTAGCAACTGGGCCAACTGTTCTTGCTTGGTACGAAGCGAAATCATTTGCCCTTGAAACTGATTGACCTCCTTTTGGCTGTCCTTGATGGCCTGACGAAAGGTTTGGTCTTGTTTGCGGTTTTGCAAATCGGTTTGCTGGAAAGTAAGATTAGATTGAATGCCTTCTATTTCTTGCTCAAGTAGTTGAATTTCTTCAGCCAGTTTTTCCAGGTTTTTTACCCGTCCAATTCGCTTACCTTCAAACGCTCCCACCGAGCCCCCCGATATGCTCAAGGCACGACGAATGATTTCTCCATCGATGGTGATCAGGTTGATGCGATGATTGGTTTTGCTGAGCCATTCCGGCACAATTACTTGATCCGATGTTGCGGGGTTTGACTCAGAACTTACCTCACTTTCGGTAATCCATACATTGGCCAATAAATGTTCAAACAAAGGGCGGTAGCGGGCATCAAATTCGGTTACCTCTAGGGCTGAAGTTACCGGAAATTGTTCATCAGGTTGAGTTTCGGTAGTGACCTCTTGAGGCAAGATATGATCTAAAATAAAGAAATTGGCTTTGCCTTTTTGGTGTTTGCTCAATAATTGAATGGCTTGGTAAGCTTCCGCTGCATTTTGTACAATGTAATAGCTCAGGAAAGGCTCCAGGTAGTTTTCTATGGCTACCCGGTATTTTTCTTCTTTGGTGGTAATGATATCCGAAAGTAGGTGAGGAGACTGTTCGCTCCACGCTTCACTGTGTTTTTGCAAAAATTTGAGCGCTTCCGGAAAGCCCTCCATATTATCGATGAGCGACTTGGTAAGGTTGTATTCGTTTTGTTTGGCGTCACGTTCCCGGTTTTTTATCGAGCGCTCCTCCCGAATGGTATCTACGGTTGTTTCCAGATGACTGATTTGGGTTCTTCGTTGCTCTTCTTTTTCTTGCCATCCTTCCAGGTGTGCCCTTACTTCTTTCAATCCTTTTTCGATCTCGTCTATTTCTAAACGGTAGCGATCCAATTCTTCGTGTTGTTGACTATCGGCGCTTATGATCTTCTCTAGTTCTTGTTTGGCCGAAGAGAGCTGGGTTTGTTTGATTTCGTAATCTTTGTTCAGTTGAAAGGTGGCCTGCTCTTTTTGCTTATAAAAATTTTCCTTATTGGTGGTCAACTGTTGAATTTCAGCAGTTTTGGCGCGCTGCTCTTCCAGCTCCTCCTGGTAGTTTTGGAGTTCAAGTTCTAGCTCTTGCCACATTTTTTGGGCCGAGTTGCGTTGGGCTTCTAGCTGTAGTATATTTTGATAAACCGTGTCTTTGTTTTCGCTGTCATGGGTAATCTGTTCTTTGAGTGACGAGGTTTTTTCAGTCGAGAAGCTTAGTCGTTCGTTTTTGAGTCGTCTTTCGTTTTCCAGGTTGCGCAGCTGTCCCAAGTGATTGTTTAGCTTTTTTTGCTTTTGGGAATAGTGTTGCTCGTACTGCAGCACCTCTTGCTTTTTTTGTTCCAGCGTAACCTCTTGGTTGGCAAATTTACGTTGAAACTCCTCCTTTTTTTGAGTTTCGGTTTCTAATTTATCATTCAACAACAAAAAAGCATCACGTTCCCGCTTGATACGCTGATAAGCATAAGTAATGCTGGCTTTTTTGTACTTTTCTTTCAGTTTAAAATAACGCTCTGCTTGTTTGGCTTGTCGCTCGAGCGAATTCAAATTCTTCTCGATTTCAGCCAGTAAATCGTTTACCCGGTTCAGGTCTTTGTCTACCCCATCCAAGCGACTCATCGCTTGTTTTTTGCGGTTTTTATATTTGGATACGCCTGCGGCTTTTTCAAACAAACCACGGCGGGCATTCTCTTTATCATTGAGGATCTCATCTACTTTTTTGAGCTCAATAATGGCATAGCTATCCGACCCAATTCCTGTATCGAGAAACAAGTCCTGGATATCTTTTAAACGACAAGGCACAAAGTTGATCATGTACTCGCTGTCCCCGTTGCGGTGGTAGCGTCGGGTAATGGTCACTTGCGAATACTCAGGAGGAAGTAATTGTTTGTTGTTGTCAAAGGTGAGCGATACTTCAGCCAATCGCCCTGGTCCACGGGCTCGGGTACCGTTAAAAATCACATTGCTCATTTTATCTGAGCGGAGGTTTTTGGTGCGTTGTTCTCCTAGAACCCAACGGATGGAATCTACCACATTTGACTTTCCGCATCCGTTTGGCCCTACAATTCCGGTGACTCCTTTGTAAAATTCAATGAAAACTTTGTCGCCGAAACTTTTAAACCCCTTGATTTCCAGCTTTTTTAATAACATCGCAACCCTTACTTCTTAGTTCTGGACTTTACTTTTGGCTTTTTTTCTTTTACAGAACAGCAAATATATGGATAAATTCATTTTTTCTTGAGTGTTGGGTGGGGTTTATTTGGCGAGCAAGGGGCGGCTTTCTCTGATCCACAGCTAATTACCCAATGGCGGTGACCAGTTTTTTGATACCCAACATGCCATAATCAAATACGTGTGACTGATTGTCTTCTTTGAGGGTAATGATTACCTTTTTCTTGAAGAATGACGACTTGGCTTCGGTTTTTTGAATCAAGTCCTTCGGGATAATGAGGGTACCTTCAGCGTAGGTAGCACCAGTGACAAGTGCCTGTACTGAGGCATCAAACTGGGCCTCAAATAATAATCTTTGATTGGTAACGACCAGCTTGCCCAGGTACTTTCCTCCACTGGGTGGAAGGTAATTGATGGTCCATTTTCCTAATTCTTGCTCGTTTGGTTGTAATGCAACGTTTCCCATTTTTTTGATTGTTAGAGTGTGTTTTTAGTTAGTAGTTTGAATGGTAAAAAGGTAAACACGTAAGTGACTGAAAATTGATTTCTATAGAGTTAAAAGTCGTTGAAAACAAGAATGAAATAACCCGGAAAGCCTAAAAAATGCGGTAGCAAACCGCTGTTTTTACCTTGAAGTTTATTACATTTACATTGTTGAATATTAGTTTAAACACATATCAAAAAATGCCCTCCTTGGGGTGAGTAAAAATGGTAATGGTTGATAATTACTACAGGACAAGTATGCCTACTCACCAATAGCATCATTCATTATTTTTTTAATCTACAATTGTATTGTAAACCCACAATACACCCATCGGCCTTTGCCTTTTCCGAAAGAAATAATTTAGTAATGCTTTCAAAATAAGTGTCCGATTTAGTCATATGCATGAATTGCTGGGCGAGGCATTTTTTGCGCCCATAGCAGCGCTACGGGCAATAAAAATAACGAAGTCCAGCAGTTCAGGTAGTAGAGAAAAGCAGACAGTTATTGCGAACGCGTTACTTAACTGAGCCAAAGGCCAAAACGAATTTTTGATATGAAACAAATTCAATTCAATAAACAACTCATACTTGATTTTTATAGCCAGGTAATTGGTCAAAGAGACATCAATTATGCGCATACAATTATTGCTGAAGATTACATTCAACACAATCCTTTTATACAATCCGGAAGAGCGGGAGTGATCGCAGTATTGGAACAGTTGAAGCAGGTGCCCCAAGACCCAAATGCTGCCGCAAATAATACCCTATGGGTGATGAACGAGGGAAACTTATTAGGGACTTACCTAAAGGTAGATTTTATGGGGAAAAAACAAATCGTGATGGACTTGTTTCGGGTAGATCAAGGTTTAATCGTAGAACATTGGGATGCCATACAAGAGACCGATACACCGCGCTTTATGGAAATACCAGCAATACCTGAGATGATAAATGAGGTAAAAACTACCAATATTTACCAGAATAAGCACCGGGTACAAACTTATTTGCGAGAGGTGTGGCAAAAACAACAATACCAACTACTGGATGAGTTTGTAAGTCCAAATGTTGCCTTTTACCATCCAGCAATGGGAAAAAAGGAGGACAAACTTCAAGCGTATCAGCAATCCATCACCCTGCAAAAAGCACATCGGGTGATTGCAGAAGGCGATTTTGTAATGGTTCAATGTAGTGCTGCTATTCAGGGAGAGGCGTCGGTATTGTACCTGATTTATCGCCTTGAACAAGGCAAAATAGCGGAGGGTTGGAGCGCATCTCAATCTGTTCCAGCCCAGGCCTTGCATCACAATGGTATGATTTAGATAAGATACGATGAAACAAAAACCCAACTGAAAACAATTTTGGTTGGGTTTATTTGCTATAGAGGAGTGAAGAGTAAAACTTTGATGCAATTCCTTGCCAGTTGATAGACAAAAAAAGTGGGTTGGTATAAAAAGCATGAGCTTTCCAAAAAATGACAACTTTCTAAAAATAATTTCCTGTTTTTTTGAAGATCGTATAACTAAAAATTACAAAACATGAATAAGTTGTTCATACTCATTTTTATGGCGATGATGTCATTAAG
>CALDJV010000549.1 GCA_937899305.1 uncultured Cytophagaceae bacterium | reverse complement strand
TACTTTCTATGTCCTTGTTTTTATCCTGGGTAAGGTTCCCATTTTTATCATAGAAGTACTCCTGCCCTTGCACAGCATACTTGTGGCCATCTCTAAAATCTTTGGCGATTCCGGTCACCGTGGTCGAACTAGTAGCATCGTCTACCCCGATCAATTGATTGCCCTGATAAGTATAAGACAAGTTGTCGATCAGCCCAAAGGTATTTTTAAAATCTGAGGTCTGCTTTTGCAAGCCATTTCGCTCCAGCGTTAAAATATTTCCATTGAGATCATAAGTAATATTTCTGACATCAAAATTCGGTTTGGCACTTCCGGTAGTACTGGTCTCATCGTCGGTATAAATGGCCGAAGTCAGCCGATCCAATCCATCGTAACTGTAGTTGTATCGCCGTTGTACACCATCCAAATTACTCTTCCAAACCATTTGAGCAATGTTTCCATTGAGTAATTGATTCGTATCTCCCTGGTTATACTTCAATTCAAAACCAAAAATGTCTCTGTCGGTGGCTTGGGTACTGAGCGCAGCATCGTTGAGGTGGGTCAGCCAACCTCGGATGTTATACTGGTAGTCAATGGTTTGCAATGACTGGTGGATGTCGTTTGCTTTGCTACCCAATTGCTTACTCTTTACTTGGCCAATTTCATTATACACCAAATGGTTGACTCGGTTGACCCCAGGAGCCGTCTTGGCGGTAGCCAGGTCGCGATACGTGTAAGCGCCTCCTTTTTGTATTTGTTGATAAGTACTGATGGGCCTTCCCGCAAAGTCATAGTCCATCCAGCTTGACACATAATAATTATCAAAATGATTGGTGGTGATTTCGGATTGATACTTGGTTACCTCCTGAGTCACTCTCCCATCAAAGGCGTGCTCAACCGCATTGATGTCTAATCCTCCTTTATGGTTTTCCGAGAGTGCCTGAATTAACCTTCCTCGCTCATCGTAGTAGTTGACTTTCATCAAATAAGTAGGTAAATGCGTATGATTACCCACTACTTTTACTTTTCCTCCGGTCACCTTTCCAAGGGTTTGAGTGCTTACTGGCTCTGGCGACAGGTCACTCAAATTAGTTTGGTAGTCGTATTTGGTATTTCCATTTTTCCAGGCATAATTGTCATAGTAAATAACAGAGTGAATGTCTATTGCCTGAGCAGGAAATGCCTGATTGGTGTAGTAATGAGAGTTGCTTTGGCTCATCTCGAACACTTCAAAAGCGTGGTACCCCGTATTGCCAAAGTTGGCATCAAGTTCACTTTGTAAGGTTGATCGAGATTTATGGTTGGTATGTATCCCCAACACCACAAGGCGGTTTAGGTAGTCATATTTCATAAAACGCCATTCCCCCCGCATATTTTGAGCGGCATCCTGTGTCAACACCAAACGGTCCCGTGCGTCATATACCATTTCGGTCTGTCCAGCACCAGGCACCACTTTTTTGATCAGGCGTCCCCTATCGTCGTAGCTATACTGAAACCACAGTTTCTGTATTTTTGCCAATGCCGAAGCATTGCTCAAGCTCCATCCTTGTTGTTTTAGCAACTTGGTAGCTTCGGGAGGCAACACAAAATTCAATTGGCCCAAGTCATTGTAGACGTAGTAATTCTCGGCCCAGGTATTGGCATCTACTTTGGCTCTTTCCAGTACCACCTGTCCCAATTTATCTCGATAGTTTTTGGTTACTTTGCCATCTTCATCGGTAAATGTGGTAATGATGAGTTCTCCGGCAGCGTAATACCCGCCAATGATTGGTTTATCCGGATCGTTGACGAAATCGGCCTGGATAATGCGAATTTTATCTATTTCGGCCGTAGTGCCATCATTCGGGTTGGTATTGTGGGTATACTGAGTAGATATGCCTTGATTGTTGCCCACCCAGCTCTCACCCGGAGCCATGATCTTCTCCACTCGACTCAGAGGAGAGGCTTCGTACTGGGTCTGGCTGTAGCTATAATTGGTATGGGCAATATGCGGGGTTTGCTGATAAAAATCAGCTTGCTCGGTGATCGCGCTTTGTCTAAAATCTCCTGGCTTCACGCTTTGATTGGAAGTATAAGGCAAATACTCTTGTGGCATCCGACCAAATCCGTCATACGTTACAGGCTGTACCACATCTTTGGCAGTAACGCTGGTTTGATGGCTCACTTGCTGCAAGCTTCTTCCCAAACCATCTACATAGTTGGAGGTTCTTAAAACTTCAGCATTTGTTACACTCAAGGTCTCCACTTCGTTCAAGTTCACCACGCCCTTTTTACGAATATGGTGGTTGGTTACCGAATTGTCTCGATCGTTACAATCATTCGCCATTTCAATGGTTTTGGACGCCAGCGGAGAGTAGCAAATGTTTCCTCCACCGTGGTCTACCTTGAATCTGGCCCAGTAAGTCACATTTTGAGTCACGTTGGGTTGTACCAAGGTAATGCCGGTTTGTATGGGGGTGGCTCCGGCTTGTAGTTGCCCACTCACTACCTGATCGTTACGATACCACTCTACCTCATAGGTTTTATGGTTCAAAATTGAAATATAGGCTTGGTCACCATAACAATAAGCAGCAAGATTGTAGAATACTGGCGTCCAGGGAGCCCTTACCACCGTATACTGCCCTACGTACAAATCATCGCTCCAAACTCCGTTGATGGGGTCATAAGCCTTCAGGTATACCCGACTACTAAACGTCAACTGAAAAGGGTGCCCAATGGGTTCTCCTAATGAGTTGGTAAGAATTTTTCCTTGTGTATCTCGGCCAAACGCTGGATGGTTTCGAGAGGTACCTGAAGCAGTGACTTGCCAGTACCAAATCACATCATCAGAGGTTCCAATGAAATTCATAAACGACGGAAACCCATCGGTGAGGGTCAAGGTAATTTGTCCACAACCTTCATTGGATACTTCTACCTTACTTTCCGGATTGGGGAGGTTGGGCTTCAAAAAAGCCGCCATTGCCGGATGTGCCCCATAGGGGTCTAATGTATTGCTGTAAACCTCTAAAACCTGGGTGAGGTCTTGAGGATCATTGAAAGTTACCTTAAGTTGATAATTACCCGCAGTATTCAAGGTATACGTAGGCTGAGTAGCTCCAGTAATTGGGGTTCCATTTCTATACCATTGATAGCCTACGTTTGGTAAATTGGTGTATTCCGACGTATTGGTAGCCTCAAGCACAAAACCATTGAATTGGTCCAGGTTGCTAAAAGTTGCATGGTAAGCCAAGGTAGGCCTGGGATAATTTTTTACTTCGACGGGGCTGATGCTACTACAAGTAAAGCCTCCACTTAGCCCCCCACCTGGACTACTGTAAGCAGTTTTAAGGTAGTAGGTTTTTATGGGGCTGTTCAAATCGGTGATATTCAACGTATTGCCGGTAGCCAACAGTTGAGTAGCATCTGCATCGGCATACCATTCAATCACATCGGCGGTTACATCTACCGTCACGGGGCCACTATTGCCTACTATAGCCCGGTAAATAATGTCTCCTGACAAAGGGGGCGCCACATGATACAGTTTCACCTTTCTGCGTGCACCCACACATTGGGTTGCTAGATCATAATTGGCTACTTCATAAGTTTTGTTTTGCCCCGCTGCCAAAGCTGGAGTTTGTAGGTCATTCAATGCAATGGTTTGCCCTTCTTCAAACCACCGAATATTCCCTGGCAATGTTCCAACTCCGGTTAGTGGACTCGTATTGGTAGCGATGGTGGTCAGATCAATGCTGGCTCCCTTACAAGTATACACTGAGAAAGTTTGAGTAGTAGGATCATAACCCTGATGCCCTAAAATATAAGGAGGGGCCAAGCCAGCAGCATAATTTACCGCAATCGCTTGTGAAGTAGCACTCCATAAACTCCCTTCTTTAGCCCTTAGGTAATAAGTGTAAGCTCCAGTGGTGGTTTCGGACGTTGCAAAAGTTTTGGCGGGATAAGTCGTACTGGTTCCTGAGGCCGTGGTTTGCCAATACCAATTGATGCCTGTAGGCGGATTGACCGTATAACTCAACTGGCCACTGGTGCAACCGGTTTGGGTAAAAGTAACCGATGCATTGGGCATTGGCGGTAAACTAACCACCTGTACATCATACGTGGTAACGATGGGGTTACCAATGGCAAATTCCCTTACGGTAATCTGATAAGTACCCGAAGCCAGATTGGGCCCAAAATTAATTTGAGCTGAGCGTCGATTAGAAGAAGTGCTTGCCACAGTAACATCACTGTGCGAAGTACTCCATTGGATAAAAAGCGAACTGTTAAATACAGGGGTATAGTTGTAAGTATATGTGGTACCCGTATTTGGGGTAGTGGTTCCGCTAATGGACTGCGCCAAAAGTGGTGAATTGGTCAACAATAGCAGCGCGTAGCTCACTCCAAGGAGCCATAAGCGCGGCTGTAGATGTTGCCAAATATATTGATGTATTGATTTTTTCATTGTATGTATCCGATATTTTCTTGATGGATTGTTGTTTACATCTGATAGGTGAAGCGGATCATATTATCCACCACAAGTGCCATTGTCAGTCACCAAAATATGCTTGGTTTTACTTACCTTATTCCCGCATTCATCAGTGATTTCACACTTAATCCAATAGCTTACTTCTTTATAAGGCGCCATTAATTGGAAACCAAGTATCTCCGTTGAGGCTTTCGTACCATTGATAGGTAGCGTTACCTGCTCCATCGCTATGGGTAGCATGCAAATTTAGGTTACTCCACTGAGTTGCGGCCACGTCGTAGTCACACTTCTCAAAACGACAATCGCCTTCGGTCACCGTACCTCCTGGAGTAATGGTAGGGTTACAGTGCAATTGTTTGAATCGTAAAGGGGTGTGAATTTTCACATAGGTTACCATGGTTTGGGGGTAAAAATCTTTGGCCAACAAGGTGAGCTTTACTTGATAGGTACCTGCTGCTCCATAAGTATGGGTCATTTGATGGCTACTAGAGGCCTTGGGAGCACTGCCATCGCCAAAGTCCCACAAGTAATTAATCGCCTCGGTGGTATTGGCGTGCTGGGCATTGAAAGTAACAAAGTTACCTTCTAAAGTACACTGAGGAACCAATACATCAATTCCTGCGGTGATGAACTTTCGATATTTGTAATTATTTTTAGCAAGCAGGTTTCCTTCAAAATCGCGGGTAGCCAATAACCTGCCCAAGGCATCGTACTGATAAAACATGCTTTGATTACTTGTAAACTCTGAACTCTTCATTCCCACCAAATTTCGATAAGTATAGGTAGCTACCCAGGTATTTTTGGGGTATACTCGAATATCATCTAACATGGTAGCACCTGTTTGATTGATGGTTGTAGCAAAGTTCTGTTCACCGCTGAAATGCCATTTTTGATCAGATGGTAAATAATACCAGTAGCTCATTCGGGTATTGGCATTTGTAGTGAGTCCGTTAAAAGTATAGCTCCCACTATTCCAGGCCTTGAAACCAGCGTGCGCTTTAAAGTCCTGGTTTGAATCACGTTGGTCAATCACCTCCCTGCTAGAGTCATACTCAAAACTATTGAACCAAACCAGCGAAGGCTCAGCATTGGTTACCTTGGCAATGGGGTAATCCTTGGTCCATTGGTAATTGGTATACTGGCCATTTCGGGTATGGTGCTCCAGCAAGTGCCCGTAGTCGTCATACGTATTGAAAGTACTTTCCAGCGAATAATGTCCATCCAGCGCCAGGTTACCGCCTATATCTTTCATAAAAACAAACGTATTGGGCAATGGTACCAACGATGTTGCCAAAGGCTGGTTGGTTTGCAGTTTGTATGATTTATGAAGGTAGATGTTGGTTCGATTATCGGTTGTTGAATGGGTTTTAAATGCATTGTAGGTACCTCCAGTTATTTTACCGTCTCTTTTGATCACTACTTCTACTGGTATGGCAATCATATGACGATTTTGCATTTCCTTCAATGCCTTGAAATCTGCTGAGCTTCCCAGCTGGGTATTTGACAATGAGTAATCACCTACGTAATGGTTGTAAGTACTTTGGGTCTTGCTTTGCCCCAGCACGTAAGTTTTCTTCTCTCGTAATAGTCGATCTTGATTATAAGAGAGCACTTCTTTGGTTTCCAAGGTTGGTCCGCTGCCCGTCTGAGGATAGTTAATCGTATTTCGCTCGGTCAAATGATAGTTGTAATCATATATTTTATAAGCGACTCCACGGTGGTTGGCATGCGCCAATACTCCCCCAGTGCTGATATCATCTACAGTTTTATGATGTATTATTCTCAGGTAGTTGTTATCAGGGTTGGCATTGGAACTGGCGTATTTGAGCAAAGTTTGTTGTACAGGTTGGTTGGCATTGTTATACAACGTTACCGAAGTAGACTTTCCTCTTTCCAATGCTTTGCTGGTAAACGGCAAATATGGGGTAACGAAAAAAGATTCTTGCACCAATGCCCCATCGGTAAACTCAATGTATGGTTCATCCAAATGAGACTGCCCCCAGATGTCTTGATCAAAGTTGGTAAAAGTGTGTTTGGTGTAGCCGTTGCGGTTTCCCTGAGCATCGGTTTGTACCTCTACTACTTCCGAATAACCAATGTGGTTACCAGGAGTGTTAAAACTTGGGACGTATACATTGTTAGAAGCAAATTTGTACACCCGCACAATGTTGTCGTCTTCGGTTGAGTAAAAATAATCCCAAGCGTATTGGTTCTTGGATGCCAAAATCCCACTACTGGGCAAATGATCTACATTGGCCCCATTGGTATAGCCTTTCACATAATAATATTGGCGCTGAGAGGCCAATGCCCCATGCCGGGTATAGTCGCTCACCTGCTTGATTCTTACTCCACCAGCTACGCCCGATTGAGCGTCTAATTTATCACGTAACTCATTGACTACTTGCGAAAAACGATGTGGTTCATATTCCAACTGAGTGAAGCCTCCGGTTGGGTAAGAGATTTTTTCCAGTAATTCGGCTCCACTGTATTTCCCAGTCTGATCGGGCTCTCGAGATTGTATGTAGGCCGCAATGACCTCACTTTTGATAAACAAATGGTTGTCGACCCAATATTTGTAGCTGTTAAAATCAAATGTGTTGCTGTGATAACCATTATGAAAACCCCAATGATCTATTTTATCGGAACAGTAACGAGGCAGGCTTTGGGGCTGATAGAAAAAACGATGAGGTGGTTTCGATAAATCACTCTCGTAATCGTTGTACTTAGCAGAATAGGCACTTGCATTATTCAAGATAAGATCGGGCAACCCACCTCCTCCGTTGTTAGTTTTGAGCTGTTTGCCTACTTCTTGCAAAGACAATAGCTTTAGGCGTGTTTCGGGGCTATTGGTGTACCCAAAGTGAAACTCTTTGACTGGAACCCCTTCGTGGTCGTATAAAATAATTTGATCTAGTTGGTGCCATTGAATTTTGCGCGTGGCCACCTTCCAGTTAGATCCTCTAGTAAGCCCCATTTGCGAGATGTATCCATTGCGGATTGGGCCAGCATCGCTTAACTGAGCAAACTCATCACTTCCCAGTTCATCTACCTTGGGTCTCAAATATTGGTAGGGCCCCAAAGGGGGATTGCCTGGGGCATGGCTCCCCTGAATGGCCAAGTAATTTTCGGGGTATCTCAATTGGGTGCTTTTGAACTCAATTCTGGTGCCCGCATCGGTGTCAACAGTCACATCCTTAGCAGTCATGGATGCCAGAAAATCCAACTTGCCTCGGGAAAACTCAATGCGAGACAAATAGGTTGGAAACAACAAAAAGCCATTGATATTAGGATTGCCTATTTTATTGGTAGCATTGGTGTTCAAAGCATCGCTGGTGCGTACATACGATGGTTTTTTGGTATCAAAATCCAGGTCCTGAAAACGGGTAGTAAAAACCTCGTGATAGAAAACAGGAAAACCATAAAAAGAAGCATCTTCTTCGGGCATTTTTGACCTGATCACTTCTGACAAAAACCGATTAACTTCTCTTTCTTCTAGTTTGCCATTGAATCCCGGCGCCCAGGCCGCTACTTTTTTATAGTTGTATCCTTGAAACAAACTCGCATGAAAACGAGGGATTCTGACTTGAATGTCGTTTCCCTGGCTATTTTTACGGGTCACCACATCTTCATTTTCGTAGTAAAAGTTTACTTCACGGCCTAAGCTCGACTTTGGCCTTATGTAGCATATGTTAAAATATGCTGCATATGCT
>CALDJV010000548.1 GCA_937899305.1 uncultured Cytophagaceae bacterium | reverse complement strand
TTTGTAGATAAAAACAGATCTGTGCTCATCAATATCACTCATTTTTTCATTCAATTGTCGTCAAGTCAAAAGGTCCTATTTATTAATTTTTTTAACCTGATTTGACTACAAAAATCAACGAATTTAGGTTTTTCGCAAAAACTTGTACAAAGTTTGCCTGATTTTTCGCTACTTGCGAATTGAAACCAAATAACGACTAAACCGGGACCCTATGGCAGATTTTCAGGAACCTTCTGATGATCATAAAAACAAAAAGGCCAATGATCAACAATCTAACCAACAAAAGAATCAAGATCAGACTCAAAAGAATGACAATGCACTGGACAAAGATTTAAGCGATGCTCCTCAAAAAGATCGTTACACCTTGATAAAACGATATTTTGGAGCTATAGAAATGGACATATCTGATGTCTCAGATCCTCACCTCAAAGCCATTTACCTTGAGCTCAATTGGTGGTTGCAAATTGTGTGGTGTCGTTACAAAGATCAAGAAGGCAAACGTGATTTCAAAAAGTTTATGGGAGGACAAGACTTCAAATCCAATCCCATCATCATTCCTGATTTACCCCAAGAAAGCAACTACTACCAATGGCTTGAGTCGTTCGATTTGGTCGAAAAAAAATCAGAACGCTTGTTGCTGGCTACGGTGATGGCCTTGAGTCTCAACGATGCCTTGTTTCTGTCATTTCTCGAGATGCTCAAACACCCAATGGTGACTATTTTCGTAGGAGGGCAAGTCAAAAACAATGGACGAAGATTTATCCCCACCATGCAAACTTTGTTTTACTTACTGGGCGGAGTAGATCTTAAAAAACATACTACTTATCAAAGGTATTTTCGTACCCAACAATCCCAAATTACCAATTGGGGACTCGAAATGATCAGTTCACAAACGCGCATTACCGGGTATAGCGGGGCTACCGACGAATGGAAAAACTTGCTCATTTCTCTCCAACCCAACATTTGGCAATACTTTTTGGGAGGTGCTATGCCCAAACCCGAAGACAACCAAGACCTGCCTCTCGAGAAGCTAGATACCAAACTAGCTTACGAAGATTTGGTACTTAAACCCCAAACCCGACACGAACTCAAAGAACTCATTGCAGTGGCCAAAGTAGGGCAAGACTATTTTGCCGACTCCAGCGCCAGCGAAGGTTTTCGTAAAGGGTTCATTGCCCTGCTCCACGGAGAACCTGGTACGGGGAAAACCCTCATTGCCACTACCATTGGCAAGCATACCGGATTGGTGACTTACCAACTCAAAATGAGCGAGGTAGTCTCTAAATACATTGGCGAAACCTCTCAAAATATCAACAAAGTATTTGACGAACTGCAACGGACCATTGAATGGCTCAAAGGAAAACCCAGCATTTTGTTTATTGATGAGGCCGATGCTATTTTGGGCAAGCGCTCCGAGGTATCGGACAGCAAGGATCGTTACGCCAACCTGGATGTGTCTAATTTGCTCCAAAGGGTAGAGAAATTTCCTGGACTCATCATTCTGGCTACCAACTTTCAACAAAACATTGACCCCGCTTTTCACCGTCGCATCAACGTACAGATCAACGTGCCGCCCCCTGATGCCGACGAACGTACCCAGCTTTGGAAAAACTACTGTCCCGCCAAATATCAATTTCCGGCCAATAATTTCCCTCGAGTGATGGCCGAAAAATTTGCCCTCACCGGGGCCCAAATCAACAATATTATGAAACGGGCCACCGTAATGGCCCACGCGGATAAACAAACGTTTTTGGATTTTGAAGCCTACATCGAACAACCACTTAAATCGGAACTCATCAAGAGCGGGAAAGTATACACTCGCCCCCGTGACCTTATGAGCTTGTCTCAGATCGACGAGCAAGTTTTTCAACAACAATTACTCTGGGAACGGGTCTTACCCGACCGTTGGCAGTTCATCCCTACTTATTTGCCTCACGTTTTGAGTCAATCGGTGACCCTAGCCGAAGACGATATCAGTGATATGGTAAAGAAAGCAAAACGTCGTTGGCAAGGGGGAACTTACAACCACATTCCTTACAAAGAAGGTATTGAACCCTTGCTCCGGGATTTGTGCCCAAAACGAGGCATCAAATGGACCGAAATTCAACCCAAAATCAAGGAATTGCTAGATATTCAACAAGCAAAGAATCGTTCTAAAACCAATGGCAATGATTCGGTCAATCTGGACGAGCTTACCCCCGAAGAAAAAGCGGGCAAGACCATTCAGTTGGTAGATTTGAGTAAGTTGCAAGAGGCTTCCGAACAAAAAGAAGCTTCGCCCAAAAAAACCGACAAAAAAAACAAAGGCAAAAAGAAAACAAAAGAGACTGCCGCAAAAAAGCCCAAAGCACCCGAAAAGGAATTGACCCAAAGAGAAAAGTTGGCCAAATTAGCCTCCCCTCCTACCAAAGTAAGCCATGTAATGAGTAAAAAAGAGGCTGAAACTTATTGGAAACAAATCTTGCCCGATGGTTATCAATACGCCAGTAAATCTACTGCCAAAGGGCTGGCTGAATTTTATGGAGTAAGCCCCGAAGTAGCCCAATGGGTGATGAAAATGGCCGTAGAAAAAGCCGATGAGCAAGGGGAAACCGAATTGACTGCGGGCGGTTTCCTCAATCCAGCCATTACCGAAATGGAAAAAGCATTGGGAATGGAAAGCCTGATGCGCCAAGAACACATCGATCGGGAACGCAAGAAAAAGGAGGCGTGGGAGAAAAAGAAAAAGGTCGTTCCTAGTTGGAAAAGTGCCCCTACTTATTGGGCCGAAGCCCCTCCAGAAGGATATCGCTATGCTCGAGCCGATACTGCCAGTTATTTGGCCCAGTTTCTACCTGGTTGGAGCTTTGGACAAATGATCAGTATCATTGCCAAAGCTGCTGAATATGCTCAAAAAGAGGGTACTACGATTATTTCCTACACTCCCCATATTTTACCTGCATTTGAGGAGTTGGGAATTCAGCCACCGATGTAGTTTTTTTAGTTGGTAGTTTTATTTAGTCGATAGTCAATGGTCCATAGTCCAATGCTGTTTAGCCCAAGTGCAGAGCTCCCTTTGGTCGGTTCCATAAGGATTTAGGTTCTAATGGTAATATACGAAAAAACCTCCTGCATCATTCCAAGGTTTTGAAATGAGTTTTTTTTAGAGAATCCTGATTAAATCATTGATAATCAGTAATTTATTATATTTAAAGATGACTATTTTCTTGGCTTCAAAACCAGCACGTCCCCTGTCCTTCCGAACCTTGGTGAGGATGAAGTTGGCATGCACGAAATTTCATCGATACCTACTTCATCCTCATATAAATTCGGAAGGACAGGGCAGGTATCGAATGAAAATGCTACCACTAGGAGATGTAGTTTTGAATAAAATAAGAGTATATTACACGCGTAAATATCAGCGAAGCGAAGCAATGCAACAATGAGCAAAGCGGAACAATAGAAATCAATCATCGCCTTGCGCAACCCGAAGTCCTGAGCAAAGCCGAAGGAACTAACAATGAGCGTAGGTACTGTGATCAAATCCAAATTTTTGATATAAATTTTCT
>CALDJV010000547.1 GCA_937899305.1 uncultured Cytophagaceae bacterium | reverse complement strand
GTCGAGTAGGTCGGGGTGATCGCTCACCCTTTCCCCTCCAAGAACGCAACAGGCCACTTTCACGGCATTGCGCTCACTTATTGTACCTTTTGAACAAACCATTGTCCATTGGGTCGCCGAACAATTCTTTCTTTTCTGGCGTGAATCGTTTTATGACAGTTACGATGCATCAAAATCAGGTTATGCCACTGGTTGCACCCTTTTTCACCTTTTGGTTTAATATGGTGAATATCAAAGAGATGGTCTTCTATCTTTACTTTGCAATAAGGACAGATGCCTTTTTCCCGATGATAAAGGTAGTACATTTTTGGGTGGTTTAACCGATTTTGCAAGGTAGACGTTGCTTGATACTTTTGAAACTTTTCGGGTTCTTTGAAGTAATTGAGGCTTCCTGCAATCAAATGATGTCTGACAATTTTAGTTTTTCTCAGTCTTATCAGGTACATTTGTTTAGAACCAAATACCCAACGATCTTTACCTATTGTGCAGAAGTACTTTTCATTCCCCCAGGTGAGTGTTTTATTGGGGTGCCGTCTTCTGATCCACTTTTGAGTAGACTTCCAAATATAGGAATCAATAGCAGTAAAGGTTTTGCTAGATACATGGGTTCGGTAGTAGTTGGCCCATCCTCTTAGAATTGGATTAAGTTCATAGATCAACGCTGCTTGTTTATGGGAGCGATGCTTATCGAATACTTCCTTGATCGTCCTTTTGAGTTTTTGAACGCTCTTTTTGCGTGGTTTAATCAACAATTTCCCTTTGTATTTCCGAATATTCCATCCTAGAAAATCAAACCCTTCTTCGATAGTAACCGCCTGGGTTTTGGTTGGATGAAGCGTTAAGCCTCTCACCTGTAGAAATTCTTGAATGGCTTCTTTAATAAAAGGAATTTCTTCTTGATATTTTGCCGTGCAAACAAGGTCATCAGCGTAACGGATTAGATTCACCTTGGCCATTTCCGTCCTTTTTGCATAAGGTTTAATCTGATTCCCTTTTGCGTCATAAAGACTTGCTTTGGTGTATTTACCGTTGTAGCCCAACTTCAAATACTCTTGGATGTACGCTAATAGTCCATCTAAGACGTAGTTAGTAATCATTGGCGAAATAATGCCTCCTTGCGGTACTCCTTGGTTAGTTTCATACAATTGGTGTTCTTCTATATACCCTGCTTTCAACCATTGTCGGAGAATGGTTTGAGGAAGTGGTACATTTTTGAGTATCCAATCGTGGCTAATATTATCGAAACAACCTGCAATATCAGCATCAAGAATGTATTTGGGACTATGTTTGCTACTCAAGCAAATATGTAGTCGTGTAATCGCATCTTGGGTAGACCGATATTTTCGGAAACCATAAGAATATACATCTGCATGTAGCTCGGAGATAGGTTCGAAACCATAAGCATAGAGCTTCTGCATCGCCCGGTCATAAAAAGTAGGAATGGAAAGTGGCCTTCGTTGGTCTTGTTTATCTCCCTTGGGGATGTAAATTCGGCGCAAAGGTTTGGCGTGGTAACGACCTTGGTTTAAGGTAGTAACCGCTTGCAACTTTTGTTTAGCCGTTGACCAAGCTCGTCCATCAATTCCTGCTGTCCGTTTACCTTTGTTGCTCGTCACTTGCCTCACAGCCAGTGCTTTCGCATAAAAAGAATGGCTTAATACATATTGTAAGCGTTTTACCCTACGATAAGCCTTAAGTTCCTGTGCATCAGTGATTTTCTTTTGTAGTATCCCTACCTGTCGTTCGGCTCGTTTCCAATCTATGGAGTGCCAATCGGTGATGGTCGCAATCTTTTCTGCCTCAGTATTTGAAGCCGAATTCTTCTTTTCTGTACTTACCATCATTAAAGGATTTAACGCAATCAATACACTAACCAATAAGCGCTATAAGTCGGCTTCCTTTCGGAGTAAGGCAAAGCTTGAACCCGTATCTGCTTCATTACAAAACAGCCTTCGCTTTTTATAGCATCCTTTACCCACTGAGGAATTCGGTCGTTCTTACGATTGACTTACTTGTCTTAAACAAGACCCCATTGGGCTTACCCAGTTCCGTTCATTTACGTTACATATGACTTAGGTCCATTCTCTACTCCGGGTATACAACGGGCAACGGATGGCAATAAGGAAGTGCCATCTCCTGATACCTTACCATTTTGGTCAATGTGTAACAACCAACTTTCACATTTCAGCATTCACGAAGCTTAAAAATGTTCAACAAACGTTTAACCTTATCATATTTCCTCTTGCCCGATTGTCGCGTTTGGCTCGCTATCGTGGGGCTTTTAGAGGCGCTTCGCACCCATCGGTTACCCAATACGCACGGCCTCTATGAGGGTGTCTCGTGCCAGAGACAAGCTACATCTTCGTAGCCTTTCAATGAACAGCTTTGCTGGTCGCACTCCTCGCTATTCTGGATACTGACTCCTACAATGTGACAACACCAAGATTGTATACAGTTACAGTTACGTCGAAATCCTCCCTGTTTTGGATACTGACTCCTACTCAGTAGTGTTGTCAGTTACCTCCTACTTGTACGTACAGTCGCAATCCTCACTATTCTGAATACTGACTTATACTGTATGGGGACAAGCACTTAAACAAAAAGCAAAACCGTCGCAATCCTCCCTATTCTGGATACTGACTCCTACTTCCAGATAGTCTTTTTGCATACAAAGATTATCAACTTTCGAAATCCTCCTTGTTCTGGATACAGACTCCTAGCTCGAGTAACTTACAAAACTTAAATTAACCAAAGTACGCCAAAAGTCCAATCGCTTTGGCTAAAACCTGTATCTTTGCCCAAAAACCTGGATTGTAACAACATGGCCCAATTTACCAGTATAGAAGAAGCCTTTGGCTGGTTTCTGGAAAACGTATTTCCGAATTTGCCTACCGAAGAGAAGATAAAACTAAGAACCGTGAAGTATAATTTTTATAAAGAAGGACTCAATGTATCTACCAAACGCATGGCCCGTATTATGAACGAATATGGTGATTTTGTGACTTGGTATGAGTATAAAGATAAAAAATAACTTCACTAATGGTTTTTATTAGTGAAGTTATTTTTGTATATTTGTTATGCTTTTTCGGGTGAAAAAGTAGCCTCGAGGTAACGGCCTACGAAACTGTACCCCAAGGCTTTTGTAAACATATAAGATATCTACAATATGCAAGATACTATTTTTGGCGGGCTTGGCCAAGACCATCCCTCTATTGCCTTGTTTGAGCAAAGCATTCGGACTCGAGTAGAAGCCTTTGCCCTCAATGCCCACGCTTTGATAGAGCAAAACCCTGATCCTGAAATGCTCACCAATCACATAGAATTGACCAGAATGGAACTGAGCTTTTTACTCAATGAGCTTCGTTTGCTGGAGCGGTTGAAGCGTACCGGGATATAAAAAACTAAAGGCCAAAACCCCGCATCGATTTGAATTGTCAATGCGGGGTTTTAGTTTTAGTCCATTCTAGGGCAAGTGTCTCAATTCTAGCGCAAGCGTCCGCTTGTGCTACCTCGATCACAAGCGGACGCTTGCGCTATTGAGGGCCA
>CALDJV010000546.1 GCA_937899305.1 uncultured Cytophagaceae bacterium | reverse complement strand
GGTATCTCCCAATATTTTCACCCAATTATCGCTGGAAGGCTTCATAGAGCTCGATCCGGGTTACCTTGTTCGTAGTTTCCAGGAAATGAACAAGGCCGAAGAGTGGCTACATCAGCAGAAAAAGGCCTAAAAAACCATCCTCCTTTGTAGGTCAATGCTTATTTAAACACCCACAAAGGAGGAAAAACAAATTCTATCTATCAAAACCTAAAACCAAAATTTAGGCTGGGTTCAAAGATGTATTTAGGGGCCCCCTCTTCTATTTTGGCAAACTCAGACGGAAAATTGGTATCTACGGGCCAATATTTAAGGGCATAGGCCGGCTCGATGTAAAAACGTTTTTTGAAAAACTCAAAACGATATCCTGCAATCAGCTGCATGTATAGCTGAAAACCCTTCTACGTCTTTTTGTTATTGGCATCGTGGTATTGCTTCAAAAAAGGAGTCACCTGTAAGGTTGTAAACAAGCCCTTCCAATGAAAACGCTGATACCCCACTCCTACTCCAAAAGCTCTGACAAAACCAGGGTAAAATTGAGCTGAATATCCATAAGTACCCAAAGGCTCGGCATATTTCCAGGTATTGAATTCCACAAAAACTCGGTCTTTCTTGGTAAGACGATAGCCATAGGTCAATAAATAATAATCTGGGGAGTCGGGCAGAAAATTGCCCAGCATAAAAGCTGACAACCCCAAGGAATGTCGGTATTTCACAGTTGGTTGCTCAGTTGCCGATGAGGTCGCTCTTTTTGGAAGTTGCTGACAAAAAGCCCCCAATGCAAACAGGGTACAGGTGAATAGTGTTAAACTCAATTTTTTCATATGGTTTGATGTTAATGGTGTTTTTCAATGATGTTCACAGAGATGAGCTTCAGGTTTAAATCTCTGATTCGGTTCAGAATTCCATGTACAAATGATTGGTCCTTAAAGTCTCCATAAAAAACCGTATTGCCATCATCGTAATCGATTTCCATCCCATCAAAGAAGTTTGTCCAGTTTTTATCAAGCTGTCCCTGAACCTTTATTTCTGCTATGCGCTGCATGTTTTTTGAATCATATCTGACAAGACAAAAGTATGGACAGTCCACTTGAAAAAAATCACCCATGTGGGTGATTTTGAGGATAAATAGAGGTTTAAAAAATGAAATGAGGCCTCAAGCAATCAAATCAATCGATGCTGTCGGGCTTTTGCTACCGCCTTGGTGCGGCTATTGACATCAAGCTTGAGGTAGATTTTTTTGAGGTGGGTTTTCACGGTATTGACCGACACAAACAGCTTGTCGGCAATTTCTGGATTGGTCAAGTTTTCGGCAATCAGTTTTAAAGTATCCAATTCACGACTGCTTAGGTCAAAATTTTCCTTACTTTTGGTGTTTTTCTCTTTCTTTTTAATCGCAGTTTTAAGTTTGCTGATAAATGCCTCCGGAATTTTTGTTTCGGAGGTGGTTTGTACTTTGTAGGCTTTTTCCAGCGCCTGATTGGTATCTGCCAAATCAAACAGAAAATAAATCAACAACTCCTCTTCAGCTGCGTATTCCAGCGCATTGGTCAAATTTTGAACTGCTTCTTTCGGGGAATCTGTTTTCAGATGTATCAGGGCGTACAATATTTCAATCTGTACCAACGTCTCGGTCCTATTTCCTTGGTTTGCCAACGTCTCGATTTTGAGGAGCACCATCAAAGCTTCCTCAAATTGATTTTGAACGATCAACAGGCGGGCAAAATGTAGATAAGAATGCTCGTTTTGAAAAGTAATGCGCTGTTGCAGGTTCAAACCACATTCGTTTGCAAAACGACGAGCCTGGTCGAGTTCGTTTGACTCTACCAACAAATAAAGCTTCCAACCAACATAAGTAGTAACGATGTAGGGAGATATTTTGAATTGCTTCATCACCCCTTCTAATT
This sequence comes from uncultured Cytophagaceae bacterium, assembly GCA_937899305.1. Classification (GTDB taxonomy): domain Bacteria; phylum Bacteroidota; class Bacteroidia; order Cytophagales; family Microscillaceae; genus Microscilla. The sequence goes on along the minus strand of CALDJV010000546.1, from coordinate 21,263 downwards.
CATTTAGTTTATAGGCGGCCCCAGCTTTGTCTCCATGGGCATGTAAAATATAAGAGTAGGCCAGCAAAGCGATAATTTTTTGAGTAATGTCTTTGGTGTTTTCACACAGGCGATAAGCCGTTTTCACGTTTTCCAATGCTTGGTCAAACTCGGCCCAAATACACTCTCTCACCGACATCATGGTAAACAATCCTGCATAAGTCCATTCTGATTTGGCGAGTTGGGCATACCCTTTTTCTTTCATAAAAACCAACAAATCGGCGCAACGTCGATAAGAGGATTTGTGTTGGCCAAAAATGGATTCCTGGTAAGCCAGCGATAAAGCCGCCGACGAAATCAGGTACAGGTGATCTGACTTTTTACCATACTCTACCGCCTGTACCAAGGCTGCTACGCCCTGTTGAACGTTTCCTTTACCCAATTCGGCCAGGCCTTTTGATTTCCAGGCCCATCCCAGCCACAAAGCATCGTTTTCTGGTAAACTGTGGATCGCAATATCGTAGTAGGTCAGGATTTGTTCGGGCTTGCCTTCGTTTGCAATTAAATGCGCCCTGGCCACCGCAATTTTCCCGAGTAGTTTTCTGGCCTCTGCTGCTACTTGGGTCTCAGTTATTTTTTGAGCTGCCGCCAAGAGCTCACTGGCTTTTTGGGTTTGCCCCGCATTGATCAAAATCCAGGAATAGTATAAACAAAAGTTGGGGTGGGATTTTACCAGCGGAATAGGAATCAAGTCACCATATTGTAAGATGGCCGCATGCAGTCCATTTTTCCACATATGCTCGGCTACCTTCTCCAATATTTGTACGCTTTTTTGATAATCTTTGACTTCTAAAGTGTGCGTAATTGCCAAGTCGTACATTTTGTTGGCTTCAAACCACTGACCCGACTTGGTATACAGGGTTTCTATCAAGCTACTTTCTTTCAGTAAAAGTCGTTGCTTCAGCAAATCGGCAAAAAGATGATGATAACGATACCACTTTCTTTCTGAGTCCAATGGAACTACAAACAAGTTGTTTTTTTCTAACTGCTCAATGATTGCCTGGCTGTCGTTTCTATCTAACACCATATTGCACAAAGGAGCCGAAAACTTGTCTAATATGGAAGTATGCAACAAAAATGCTTTGATGTCGTCTGATTGAATCTTGAGTACTTCTTCCATCAAATAATCCATAATGTAGCGATGATCCCCCTTTAGGTTTTCTACAAACTGAGACACATTTTCCTGACCTTGCAACGACAACGCAATGAGCTGTAAACCGGCCATCCAACCCTCGGTTTTGGTTTCTAGCAGATGAGCATCCTCAATCGACAGCGAGATTTTTAGTTTCTTATTGAACAAAACCGAGATTTCGTAAGCCGAAAAGCCAAGGTCGGCCGCGCGTAGCTCTACCAACTGCTGTTGGCTTCTTAACCTTGCCAAAGGCAGGGCCGGGTCTGATCGGGTAGTCATGACCACATGGATGCTGGCCGGAATATGCTCTAGCAAATAAGCTACGATGGCCGAAATTTCGCGGGTGTCGCTCAAATGAAAATCATCCAGCACCAACACATAATCCTGGTTTACTTGGAGCAAGTCGTTGATCAGCAAACCAACAATGGCTTCGTTGCTTGGCTTGTTGGATGATTGCAACAGCTTGAGAGCGTTTTGGCCATAGGTGGGATCAATGCCTTGGAAGCAAGCAATCACGCAGCTCAAAAACGCTACCGGGTCGCGATCGGTTTTACCAAGTGAAATCCACAATGTAGGAATATCGTGCTGTTTTACCCAATCGCTGATGAGGGTGGTTTTGCCAAATCCTGCGGGAGCAGAGATCAAGGTCAACTTTCGTCCAAGGCCTTGGTTCAAATGATCAAACAGGCTGGTGCGATGTACGATTGCCTTTTTGGGCGTAGGAATACGTAACTTTGTTAAAACCATGGCGGCAATGATGTAAATACCTTCTTTTGGGTAGCGTTGGGCGTCAATATTACTCAAATATCGTCATTATCCAAAGTGCTCGATGCTTTGTAGGTATTGGGGGAATGCAGCTATACCGTAAAAATGTTTAAATTTACCATTCATCAACTTTTATAAGACCAGATAGGTTTTAAACGCCTGTCGGGTTTAGCGACTACATGACAACCGAAGAACTTAAACAATTTTTTGCCGAAAGGCCCGCCCTGAGTGTAAGAGGAGTAAACGACGACGCCGGAATGTCGGATAATTATTTGGGTAGAATATTACGGGAAAACCGTAAAATTTCCCAAAAAACCATTGATAAACTCCTGCCTGTGCTTAGGAAATATGGGTATGGCTATGAAAAAGTGCCCCATAAAGAGTGAACATTTATTTTTTTTATTATATTTGTATTGCTTTTTCGGGTGAAAAAGTAGCCAGTGAGTCGAGCCTCAGAAACTTACCCACTGGCTTGTATCCATAAAATAATATAGATCATGCAAAGTAACACCTTCGCGTTGGATAATCCAACTACGGCTTTGGATATCAGCAAGCGGGATCGGCTCCCGGCCCTCATCCAAAACCTGCACTACAGCTTACAACGTCGCCTGGAAAACTTGGTAGCCCTGAGTCAGGAAACGTTGGAAAAACTCCAAAATGCGGATGCAGACCCGACCGAACAAGGTCGCATCTTGGAACACCACTGGGTGATGTTGGATGATGCCCTCAAGCTGGCCCAAAACGATTGGGCACTGCTGGAGTGGCTGCGATAAATTTTCGTGAGTGGGCGGTATTGGCGTCGTCTGATATCGCCTCCTTGAACTTGGTTGATCACATGCTTTATAAATTCAAGTCAAGGTTTCATACTCCAAAACATACCAATAGTAAATTTACTACCTGAAAAGCCCGATAATATAAGTAGGTTTGGGTCATTATTTTTCAACTCAAAAACCTTCAATGATGATTCGAAAACCTAAAACAAATACTCCCTCCGACATTGGTTTACCTAGCTTGATTTGCAGTGCTTACCCAATGGAAATCAATCCAGTTGATCTTTTCAAACTCATCAAGTACGTTTATAAACGAGTAGCAAAATCTACCCGTGGGAAACTCATATTTTGGGGAATCACCTTGGGCATCATTGCCTTGATCATCGCTTTAGTTGCCATATTCAAACCAAATCTTGATTGAACTCCAAGCCAGCCATTTCATTTCTATTCGTCAGGTTAAACGGATGTCCAAAAATAATGGCGCGCTGCTGAAATGATTGCAGCCTATCTTCGTGAGTGGACGGCATTGGCCCAAGCCAGTACCATCCACTTATGTTGGATTGATACAATACTCAAATTGCCCACTCTATAACCCAGTACGTCGCACTGGAGTCACTTCTTTGTACCTGCTTTTGATCCAATTTTCGAGCTTCCCGTGTTGCGCTACCAAACTTTTAGGAATAGCCAAGTCGTGGGGTGACCCTACCCGCACCAAATACATCCATTTACCCTGGATAGCATACCCCTCAATGTCTTCCACCAACAAAAACTGGGTGTTGTTCCCCTTCTTCCTAACAATTTTATCTTCGCTCACCGTGACTTCTATCTGCATGGCCTGATGTACATACCACATCAACAACAGCAAGCAAATAATATGAACAACCATAAGCGTGGCCAGGAATACCCACACGGTCACTCCCAAAGGAGCCATTCCCAATGTAAAGAGGGCCGCTGTTTTGGTAAAAGCTTTGGGGTATAACATAGGCGCCAATATTTTGGTGACTTCAAGACTTAGGAACCATAGGGGAATCATGAATATGAAGAATCGAAGTAGGACAAATTGAATTCTTTGCCCAGAAGTATAGTTATAAGTGTCAAGCATGGGTAGCTTTTGCGTTTGATCCAACTAAAATTACGCAAGGCGAATTAAAAGGTTACTTATTGTTTTATGGCTAAATTGTTATATTGTTTCGCTGCGCTTATTGCTCTATTGTTAAATGGCTGCGCGAGGCGATGATTTATTGCTATTGTTAGTTCTTTCGGCTTCGCTCAGGACTAAAGGTTCCGCTTCGCTCATTGCTGCATTGCTAAATGGTTGCGCGAAGCGTTCACTTTTCATTCAATTATTTGACTATTGACTAAAAAAACTACCAACTCCTAACTCCTAACTAAAAAACTACCAACTCCGAACTACAAACTACCAACTAAAGAAATCTACCGCCCGCAAATCCCCTTATAGGCACAATAAGCACAAGTAGCCACATCATCGGTACGCTCGATAGGCTTTTTGTCGTCTACCATATTTTGGATGATTTCCTTGAGGTATTTTTCGGACATGTTCACGTATTCCTGGAGTGTTTCCGAAAAGAGTTCTTGGTCTTTGACCGTACTTTTAAGCTCGAGCAAGCCTTCTTTGAGGTTACGCAAACTGTAGATTCCCGCACTAATTGGTTCCTTGTCAGTCAGCTTGTAATCGCCAATGTAGTACTCCCCCTTCTCGATGATCAGTTTGGATAAAATGTATTTGTACAACCACAACTGGCGCACTTTGTCGGCTTTGGTATCCGACACCAACCTTTCTAAATCATCGTTGCTCAGCTTGACATCTTTTTTCTCTACCAAGCCCGTTTTATAGTCAATGATGCGCACCTTCTCCCCTATTTTGTCAATCCGGTCGGTAATTCCTTTTACTTTTACCTCTACACTTTGGCCTTGTACATCGGCTTCAAACTTGGTAGACAGTACCGGGCTAAATGCCTCGTGGGGTTCTTCCCAGCGGTTTTTATTTTCCAGACTCAAAATTTCAAACGGAACACCGTTGTCGTTGACCTCCTTGACCTGGTTTTTCAAAAAATTGGTCACAAAGTTGGTCGTCAATTTTTTGGTAATAAAGTTAGACCCCGTCAACAGGTAATTGGCGTATTCTTCTTTCAGAAATTTTTCGTTGACTCGGCTTTGTACCTGTGGCAATTCTTTCTCGATGTGTTGAGCTTCAATTTCTTTGTGTTTGGCTGAGAGTTCCCGGTAAATGTCTTCCAGGATTTCGTGGATAATGCTTCCGAATTTATCTGCTCCCAGGCTTTCTTCTACCACGATGGAGTTTCCGATTTCGGCAATTTGATTAAAGTAGTACTTCAACGAACAACTGATAAATGCATTGATATGCCAAGGGGAAAGCCCTTCGGAAAGTTTATTGAGCAGTTTTTCCATCACTTGGGCATTTTTCTGAATCACCAAGCCTTGCTCTTCGTACTCTTCTGATTTGCGGAAGCGCCCCATCAGTTTTTTCACCTTAATTTCAGGGTTGTAGCGCCCCAAGTCGTGCTCTAGCTGAAGCACCAAACGGCTTTTTTCAAAACCACCGTAAGTATCAGAAGGCGCCACATGCAAAATAGCCACTTTTTGGGCTCTCTGGAGCAGGCGATAAAAATGGTAGCTTAGAATGGCTTCTTGGTCTATATAAGTAGGCAAACCATAGGCCTTGGCTACATCAAACGGGATAAAAGAGTTGGTTTTCTTGCCCTTGGGTAAGATGGTTTCATTGACCGATAGCAAAATAACATTCTCAAAATCCAGGTTACGGGTTTCTACCAAACTCAAAATCTGCAGACTGGTGTTTTTTTCACTGTCAAACGATACCTTGGCTTCGCGAAAAGCTTGGTACAAAAATATTTTGAAGGTATGGATGCTAATAAACCCCTTGCGGGTACGAATGAAAAACTGTAGGTCTTTGAGAATTTCCTGAAATTGCTCGGCATACTTGATCTCAAATTTATTGGCTTCAAAATCCAACAATCCCATCAAACGTTCAAAACACTGAATGGCATCCAGGGCGTTTTTCCAGGTGCTAAACAATATTTCAAACAATTGCTTGAACCAAGGAGCTTGCTGGTGTACCTGGGCCAGTTCCTCGTCAGACTTGTCTTCTTTGAAAAGCGGTGTTTCGGTAAACTCGAGCAGCTCTTGTTGAGACAAAAATATCTGGTTGTTTTTATTGATAAACCGGATAACTTCCTGAATAAAACCTGGCTGGTTGTTTTCTTCCTGGTAAACTTCCTGTTCTATTTTACGCTCAAACTGGCGAATAAAGGGATGATTGAGCAATTTGATGATGCTACGATAGCTAAATCGAGAAACCTTTTGGGGTTTGGCTTCCTCGTTGCCCTCCATTTCGTTGGCGGGGTGGGCTTCGCTGTGCTCGCCTGCGGCTATTACTTCCGATTCTGGCACCACCCGAATTTTGGTCTGGTGCTGCTCAAACAAGGCATCAATCAAATTAAACAAGGCCGAATTGCGCAAGGTAAGCCCCATTGTAATGTTCATGCCGGCGTATTCTTTCCCCAAAGAATGAATCAAGGGCACCAGCATGTTTTCATCCGCCAATACAATCGCGGTTTCTTCGTTGGGAGTTGCCTGTCCATTCTCGGTGGCTTTCAAAGGGTTGATCTCCCAATTAGTCAACAATTGGTTGGCCACCCGACCTTGTAGACTGGCATTGGCCACCCCAATTACTTGCACATTTTTTTCGCTATTGAGCAAATAACTCCCTTGAAAATTCCAGGCATCTCCAGCCCATTCTCTTTTGTATTTTTTAAGAAAAACCCCCGCTTTGTTCTCAATGCGATCGCGCATATAGTAATCGTCAGCATCCCAAAATATTTGCGCTTTCCCTTTCTTGAGCAAGGTCTTGAAAATCGTCTCCTCCGCCTTGTTGAGGGCATTGAAACCAATAAAAACGTATTTTTCGTGAGGAGCAGCATCGATTAACAACGCTTCGGTTTCGTTGGCCAGTTTGCGGTACAACATTCCCATGTAAGCCTGCCCATTGAATGCGAGTCGCTCCTGAAACTTTTCATAGGTTTCCTGTAGGTTTTCCCAAAGTTTGAAATAACGCGAAATTTTATTGGTCACTTGCTGTTCGCCCAGGTTCCATCGCTCTATGTTTTTGATGTCACTGAGGTTGTCAAACAACTTTTTGGCATCTATCAGGTTCCGATCTATTTGCTCAAAATCTTTGAGCAATACATATCCCCAACTGGTAAATTTTTCCAGTTTTATTTCAGGGTCTATCTTACGAAAGACATCAAACAACTCCAGCAACAATACAATCGGGCTAGATACCTCCATTTGGGTATTGTCGGCTACAAAATCATCAATGGTATCTATTTTTGGCAGGGGATTTACCTTTTGTTGGGTAAGGCTATGCCGTAACATATGACAGCTCCTCCGGGTGGGCATCACCACGCACAGTTTTTCCATTCCTTCGGTTCCATGTTGGTCAATCAGATTGGCAATGCATTGATGTAGAAAAGCCTGCATATATTCGTTTTTAATTCCTGGGGGTCATTTTGTCACAATTAGTAAATTTAGTAAAAAAAATTTACAAAAGGTCATTCAGTACGCTAATTATCAGGCTATTGGCCAACGGTTCGATTCATCTATGGAATCCATTCCCTGGGTGTTCAAAACTTTTTTGACCTTCATAGGTTGAAAAAGTACAGCATCGCTCCCATCACCCTCTAACTAAATGTTACTAGATCTCTATGAAAGAAGTTAAATTTGAAGAGTTTCAAGCTTTTTTGGATATCACTAAAGCTGCTGATGATACCTCAGACTCAGACATTTTCATCATTGCCGTAGAAGATATTTCGGAAGATGTAGCCGCCCAACTCGATTTATTCAGAAACGAGTTCTACGAAGTCAATTTTATTACCCAGTTGTATAATTTTCAGTTTGCGATAGATGGACAGCGCTATCGTCCTCAGGGCGAGCCTTACGCTTGTTTTATTGCTCCTAATCAACTACAGTCTTACAAAAGACTAGACGAAGACAAAGAGGTAACAGGTCATATCATCTTTTTTTCTAAAATCATTCACCAGATACTGGCCAAAATGGGGGTAGTGAGCCACTTTTTCAAGCGAGAATTTGAAAGTTATTATCAACTCACCACTCAGGAGTATCAGGAAATCAATACTTGGGTACAATTGGCTCATCAGGAATTCAAGAAACAAACACCTAACAATGATATCATTCTATCCTGTTTGTTGGCCATTATCCTTACAAAGGCTAAAAATATGTTGGCTCCGGTCAAAAGTGCCATTGCCTCTCGTCCTCACGAAATCACTGACCTCTTTTTATCGTTAATAGAGCAACATTATACCCGAAAAAATGTACAATTCTACGCAGATGAAATGGCCCTTACTCCTAAGCAACTCAATGTCATTACCAAACAAGTATTAGGAAAAACAGCCCTCAGGGTAATTCAAGAGGCCACCGTCGAAAAAGCCAAAGCCTTTATTGTACAGTCTAACTATACCTTTTCTGAGATTGCCTATCAACTGGGTTTCGACGAATTGAGTAACTTTTCTCGTTTGTTCAAACGCATTACGGGCGATTCACCTAATGTATTCAAGGCTGCTTGCCTAAAGTGATAAGTCCTTCTCTTTTTTTGATAAATACTTTCTGCCGATTTCCGCCCACCTTTGTTGCGTAACCAAGAACGCACTTTCATGCAAATCAATCACCAACATATTCATACCATCCAAAGGTTCTACCAATTATTAGAACAAAAAGACTTAAAGAACTGGATGCACTTGTGGGCCAAAGATGCTGAAAACATCTTTCCATATGCCAATTATTTGGTCAATACCCAAATCAAAGGCCTTGACTCCATTCTTCAATTTTGGAGCATCGCCCCCAGCAGGTACGCTCGTTTGTCGTTGCCAATCAATGAGATTTACACTAAAATGCACAAGGCAGTGGCCTTTTTTGAGAACAATCATCTCATCAAAGACAGCCAGAAATATTATAAAGCCCAAAACATTGGTGTGTTTGAATTTAACGGCCGGGGAAAGATCAAATGTTATACTGAATACTTTGACCCAATCAACCTGGGGCAAACCCTGCAAATGATTCACATTACCAAACTTCCAGCATCTCAGAATTAATAACACAATGAACCCAATTTCAATTAAAATAACGCCACCTGATTCGGGTGGCTTTTTTATTCGATTTGTTTTGACTTTAGCCTATCACCTCGGCTCAAATACACTTGCCTAAAGTGATAAGTCCTTCTCTTTTTTTGATAAGCACTTTCCAGCAATTTACCCCCACCTTTGTAATGTAATCATTAGTCAAGTTGACCAAAAAAATTACGCACATTATAAAGTCTCACATACTTAAAATTAAATATACTATGAACGCAATTTCAAATTTCAGAAAGCAAGTTGTCCTCTTTAGAATGGTTTTATTGTTGGGATGTTTTTATATATCTCAAACGAGTTATGCTCAGATTCCAATAGCTGTGATGATGGGAGAAAAACAAATGCAACATGAGTTCTTTTTCTTCAAAGATATTGACAAAAAAGGAAAGTTCAATGTATTTACAATGGGGCAGTTTGCCGTTGACTACGACCAACAAGCATTCAACAGTTCGTTGCTCAGTACCCAAATCACCTACAGTTTTGTACCAGGGTTGGGAGTAGCTGGAGGGCTTACTTTTTCTAATCAGCAATTTAGACCTTTGGTGGCCTTGTCGTTGGCTTACATGAACAAAAAGAAGGATTTTCTTATCAATTTATTCCCTAGTTTAATCATCAAAGACAAGCCCGAATATGAACTCACTGGATTGATTTTATACACTCCTAAGATCAGCAAAAACTTTAGTTTGTTGGCTCAAGCCTTCGTAGGATCTACTTACGATGAAAAAGTAGACAAGCATTTGTTCAGCTTTCATCAGGTAAGACTCGGAATTGGCTACCGAGACTGGTTTCAGGTAGGACTTGGTTTTGACCAAAACTTCTTTGGGCCCGAGTTTGATAACTTCAAAAATGTGGGTGTATTCCTAAGAAAGGTATTTTAACAACGATTGACTTCCTGTCCGAAGGATATCTTGATTCATTCGGACAGATACTTTAATTGAACACTTCCCTAAAAAACATACAATATTCTTTTACACTTTACTTTTACCAACCCAAAACTTTTGCCCTCATGAACACATTAAGATCCAATAATTACGCTCAAATCAGTTATGATAAAAAACATCAACTGATTCAATATGATCATCCAGTACAAACTTTCAATACCACTCCAACAGAATATCTCAGAGAGCTCAAAGCACTTATCAAACATTCGCAACAATATAAACCCAAAAAAGGGTTGGGAGATTTGAGAGATTTTCAATTCATTATTACTTCTAACCAACAAGAATGGATTCATGAACATCTCTACCCTATTACTCAACAAACCAGTTTCCAAAAACACGCTGTGTTGCTATCTGCAGAGTTCATGAAACAACTCTCTCTAAAACAAGTCAAGAATAGACATTCTAAACGAGGCGGTGAGACCAGGTATTTTACCAATGAATGGGAAGCCAAGCAATGGTTGCTGGCCTAGCCAAGTAAGCCTGACTACAAATCATTTTCTGTCTTCTCAACCCTGGTTCAGTTGAAGGTATATTCGTGCCAAAAACGAGCTCATTTTATCTTAAATGCAATTCTAGAGCTTTGTCTCGTTATTTCATTAAAGTAAACTGCTGTGATCCCTTGGGGCTCTCAAAATGCAAAAAATAAGTCCCCGGTTTTAACCCATCGGTTTCTATAGTGTAATGTTGTGATCCAGAGACCGAAACCGTAAAATGTTTTTGCCGCACCAACTTGCCCAAAACATCATAACAACGCACTTGACAGAGGTCGTCTTGTTCGCCCATAAACTTTAGGTGAATCGCGGTAGTAAAGGGGTTGGGGTAGGCCAATACATTCACTACTGATTGTGGATTTCGCAAGGCCACTATTTTCGAAAATACATCAGGAAGTTCTGGTTCTACAATTTTCAGGCGGTAATAAATTGTCAACGCCTGATTGATGTTATTGTCTACCGCTTTGTATTGGCTCAGCAGTTGTTTCTTATTCAAGGCTTGTACTTGGGCAAAGGTCTCAAAATCTATCCCATTCGTGCTTTTTTGTACTTCGAAGTGGCTAATGTTGCTTTCATCTATGGTTTGCCACTGCAGTAGGTTTTGTTGTTGACCACTTCTACCCTCAAAGCTGAGCAAGGTAACCGGCAAACCATTGATGGTACTAGATAGCGACCCAAACGTCCAGGGAGAAAATGAACTTTGAATGCTCGCCGTGGTAATGCTCCCAGTTCCACTCCCTTGAATGAGGTTGAGTTGTCCTTGGTCTTGCCATTTACCCACTCCGCTATTGTAATGCACCACCCGCAAATCACTGGTAGCAGGATCATCTATGGCGCTGTACAGGTTGTCTTCCCAATACAGCTTTACCCGAGCGCCAACACTTCCGGTTCCTCCCCCGGTGTTTCCACGTTCTACATCCCAGTATTCTTGCCAACTTATATCGTTCAATGGCGACTCTACCTGCAAAACATCGCTGTTGGGGGGACGACTATTGTGGTACTCCACCGTGAAATGATCGGTGGTACTGGTGGCATTAAAATCAAGCAACTCCAAGCGGGCCCATTTGTCGGCTTTCCCTACTGGAAAAACAAAATTTCCTCCGCTAGCGGTTCCTATTTTTCTAATCGGCCCTCTTACATAACTGGCTGCATTTCCTTCGGTAGCTGTAGCACCATTATTGACAGTCAACAAGTTAGCCGAAGTAGTATTGACAAAACCTGCAGTAAACGTAACACTGTTACTTACATTTACGGGCGCAGCAAGGGTCACTCCGTTGGTGGCAGTACTATTGAAAACAAGATCATGAAACGTAGTAGTGATTGCTCCACCAATGGTTACATCTGAGGTGCTGCTAAAAGTCACCTGACCATTATTGGGGGTAAAAGTAGCTTCATTGGTAAAGTTTCCTCCCAAGACAATGGTATTTGTTCCATCAACTTCGAAAGTACCGGCGCTGATGCTCAAATCACCATTGATTTCAATGTTATTGAGTACCTGGGTAGCAAACCCACCACTTTTGGCCGATATCAAATGATGAAAAGCATTGGTTCCAGTAAAAGTACCCGATAATTGCGAGGACTGACCATTGCCTGACAACGTAACGGTGCTCCCGGTTTGCGCAGTAAAAGTACCATTGTTGGTCAAATTTCCTTCTACCGTAAAATTGACCCCAGTATTGATTTGTAGCTCGGTATTTCCAGGTATGATCACATTGTTGGTCGCAGTGACATCAACTTCAAAAGCAGTGATTCGGTTGTTGGTTTTGGATATGACAATTTGCTGAGTAAACGTATTGTTGCCAGAAACATCACTATCTCGGTTTCGAGCTCCAGTGGTAAACTCCAACGTACCCGAACCAGTAAGCGGACGATCATTATCAAAGTCACGCAGTAGTTGCAGGGTGCCATCGTTGACCAGGCTGGCCGTACTGGGATTTTGACTCCGGTTCCTGAAATTACCCGTACTTACAATCACCCCTCCAGCTAGGTTATTTATCGTTCCTCCTCGACTATTATCGAGGCGTTGCTCTTCTTCTACGGTAATGGTGCCTGCATTATTGATGATCGGAAAATCATCTGATCCTACCCCATTACGAAAAGAACCGGCATTGGCAGTACAGGCCACAATACTGGCTCCTATATTGTTATTAATCAAGCCATTATCATTGTTGTCAAATTGGCCGGTGGTGGTCAAAATACCATTGTTGGTGATGGTTCCCGAATTATCCAATGCTCCATCGGTATTGTCATTGCCCACGGCAAGGGTTTGACTCGCATTGATGGTAAGGGTTGGTAAAGTAGTAGGGGTAACTCCAGGTGAGGTATTGGGAGATAATAACAATGTACTGGCTTCAGCGTCGGCCGCAATGACGGGGTCGTTAGGGCGATCCCCTATAATTACTACTTCATCGGTAGAGGTGGGTACACTGGCTGGACTCCAATTAGAAGCCGTGTGCCAATCATTACTAGTGGCTCCTACCCAGGTAACAATGTTCCAATCCTGATTGCCATCGGTTCCACCTGCATTGTCATAGCCAATCGTCCAAATATCGTTGGTACCCATATTTCCTCCCTGACCAGCGTCACTGTCTATAGTACCCAAAGTAGCTACTGTTCCAGTATTGGCAGTATTTCCTCGGCTAGTCCATTCAGAACTGGTGGCATCAAGTTGGGCTACTCTGAGCTCAGCAAGCGTTACCGTAGTGCTAGGCCCGTTGACCCCGCTTATGGTGCCATCTTCCCAGTACAGCCTCACGTTACAAGTAGTACTCCCACTACGTAACAAACGCCAGTACTCTCGATTGCTTACGTCGTCTAGGGTGGCATCTACAATAGAGTTGTTAGAAGAAGTACCAAAAAATTCTGCAGTGAAATGATCAGTCGCTGACCCTCCAGTGAGGTTGACCACTGCTACCCGACCAAATCGCCCATTTCGCCCCACTGGAAAAACAAACTCAGTGAGCACTCCTTTTACTTTTCTTACCCTCCCCTCTACAAAACTATTGGCATTGGGGGCCGAAGTAGTAGCCGAAGCCTCCAAAATGATCAAATTGTTTCCTCCACTCCCCACAATACGTCCCGTATTTAGCTGTAAATGATGGTCTACTGTCAGTGCCATTCCAGAGCGAAGCCTTACCCGTGCGTCATTATTAGTTGCCGGATCAGCAGCCGTTTTGGACACCGTCAAATTATACACGCTAAAATCATTGTTGGTAATTTCGGTTTGTGTTGCGCTTCCTAGTACAAGGGTGCTTCCAGTATTATTGGCAGTACAGGTCCCTCTATTGGTCAGGTTACCGTTCAGGTTCCAGGTGATGCCCGCTGCCAATACCAAGGTGGCTCCCGAATTGATGGTCGTAGTGGCTTCGGTAGTAATTTCTTGGTCAATAGAAAGGCTTGCTCCTCCGGTTTTATCAATGGTAAGCCCTTGAAAAGTAGTAGATCCACTACCTGAAATTGAGGCACTGGTGGTACCCTCAAATACGACAGCCCCAGTGCCTGCTCCAATAAAATTCCCCTCATTGGTGAGTGTACCAGTCAAAGCAAGGGAACCACCCGTGTTTACGGTCAAAGAAGCACCAGCATTGATCGTTAAATCGTTGATGGTTGCGGTTGAGGTCAGAACAGGTAGGTTTGCTACATTCAGAATAGTCACATTGCTGGTCGTAGTGGGAATACCAGCACTCCAGTTGCTAGTATTATTCCAATCATTGTCGCCCGCTCCTCCTGTCCAGTTGGTTTGAGCGAGCAAAGTAGATGAAAATATCCCCAGGAATAGTATACCACAGATAATTCTCCTCAATTGAACTATAATCATAATCAGTCTTGACTTTGTATTTTTTTAATACCCTTATTGTATTTAAAAACTCATTTATGATGCTAAAAAGGGAATGCAACTTGCACGACCTCCATCATAAATGATCGATAAGTTTTACTTGAATAATATCTTTCCGAAATGAAATGATTGCCTTGAGAAATGTATGTGTGTGAAACATAACCCTACACTGTGTCAACTTGGTGTAGGTGGTTTACAGATGGTACTTATATCATGTGGGTATACGATAAAAACAAAGTAGTAGTTTGCTGAAGTAATAAAAAGCAAAAATTATAACTATTTAGCCATTCCCAAATGTGTTTGTACGATGCCCTTTTGTTTTTGTACTTTGTAAAGGAGTGTCAGCATGTGGGCTACGCATAATGTGGGCTCCCAAAACAAAGTTTCATCATCACCATAAACACCCACCAAGCGAGTAAAAATAATCTAGTGAGGTAATTTAATTCGTCCATTATCCTAATAGAAATCTACGGCGGAAATAATATTACCTCCCTGACTGCAACCAAAACCCATTAAAATGGTCTTTTATCCAAAAGATTCTGACTATTTTTGTGTATATTCAATGATAACAGGTGTACACATAACAAAACAAGAATAGTTGGAATACATAGAATTAAAAATAGAAGTTGCTACTGAATATGCCGATATTCTGGTAGCTGAACTGGCTGACCTTCATTATGAAGGATTTGTAGAAACTGAGCAAGGGTTAGACGCTTACGTACCCGTCAATCATTTTAGTGATGCTGATCTTCAGGAATTGAGTCAGAAATACCAGGATTTGTTTGAAATGAATTACACATCACAAACGTTAGAAAAACAAAACTGGAATGAAACCTGGGAAAAAAATTATGATCCAGTCATTGTAGGTGATCAATGCATCGTAAGAGCTACCTTTCATGAGGTTACGCAGCATTTTCCTTACGAAATATTGATCAATCCTAAAATGTCGTTTGGTACTGGACACCATGCCACTACCACCATGATGATTGCGCATCAACTCGAAATGGATTTTGAACATAAAACAGTGTTGGACATGGGCTGTGGTACGGGTATTTTAGCCATTATGGCTGAAAAGCTACAAGCCTCTGAAATTGATGCAGTAGATATTGATGACTGGTCGGTAGAAAATACCATTGAGAACATTGCTTTGAACAAGTGCACAAAGATAAAGGTACAGAAGGGGACAGTAGAAACCGCCCAACTCGCCAATACTTATGACATTATATTGGCCAATATCAACCGCAATGTTTTAATTAATGATTTGCCTTTTTACGATCAGCACTTGGCAAGTAATGGTTTTTTGGTAATGAGTGGTTTTTATGATGTAGATGCAGAACTGATACAGACCACGGCTCGTAAGTATAACTTGAATACAGTCAATCACAAAACCCAGGACAACTGGTATTCTATTATTTTTAAGAAGCATTCAATATAACCCCAAAGTAATATTACATGTAAATAATGGAGCTTATGTAGTTTTCATAAACTTTTCTCCCATGAGGTGGCTTCATTTCATCTTTGGAAAATCATTAGACAAATGAAATTATTACAAACATCACTGCTTGTTTTATTTTTATTGGGCATTTCTTTTGCCTCTCACGCCCAACGCTATAAATTCCCCAAAGAGGAGGAAAAGTTTATAGGTTTTGTATCGGCACAACTCAACAAAGCAAAAGCCAAATACTCGAAACGAGTAGCCGAAGCTTTTAGTGCTGTTTGGAATGGTACTGCTGAAATGGCGGGTGCCAAACTTACTACGGCCCAAAAAACCAAAATCATAGAAATATCGAGGAAAATGGCCCGCAAGCGATTCATGATGAATCGTCAGTATACTAATTTTTATGGTATGCTCGCCCAAGGGATTACTACGCATCATATTGCCTCCAAACTTGATGAAATATTAGAAGTGACCGATCAGGTAGTTTCAAAACTGGGTACTCGAGATATCACTTTGTATTTCAAGAATCTCCACCACTTTTTTATCTACCAAAAGCAAGGGGTCTACACCTTATTCGGAACACGTTTCAACTCGTTGTGGGCAATGGATGGTAAGTTTTCTATTTCTTATATCGGTAATGACCAGCAAAGCGAATCTATTACCAAAAATTATATGGATGTGTCGAGTGCTGATGCTGACCCTTACTACATCAAGGGGCCAGTAATCGAAATGCAAAATACCAACTTGGTATTCAAAACTCCATTTGATTCTCTATCAGTAAAAAAGACCAACGGAGCTTTTATGATCATTCGTGATCGTTTTATTGGAAAAAAAGGAAAGTTTGATTGGGAAAGCGTAAACCTAGACCCTAAGAAAGTATATTGTGAACTCAATTATTACAACATCAATGTAAGACGCCCTATCTTAAATAGTAAAGATGTCACTTTTTACTATTTGTCATTGTTTAAAACTCCCCTAAAGGGCAATTTTGAGTTCCAGAGCAAGCGTCGCCGAAACAATTATGTAGCTAATTACCCTCGCTTTATTTCTATCAAAAGTGATATAAAAATGCCCGATATTGGCGGAGGACTGTCGGTACAAGGCGCCTTTACCCTCATTGGTAATCGTATATATAGCTCAGCGGCACTTGATGGCACTCCAGCTCGTTTTTGGGGTAAAAAGAAAATCCAAGATAGTGATGAAGAAGAAATAAGCTTTGTAACCAAAAGCGATAAATTCCAGGTACTTCATGAAGATGCCGTCATTGATAAAAGTGTTTATCGGAAAAACCTTAAAGGTGACTCCCTTACTACCCTCAAGGCCCGTCAGGCCTCTTTATCTATGTATTTGGCCCTGGACTCCCTCTATCATCCTAAACTAGGGGTGAAATATTCCAAAGAAAAGCAATCAATTAATTTTGTACGCGATCGTAGCCATCGAGATGTCCCCTTCATCAACAATCACCACAAGTTTTTTATGCAAGCTGACGTTGTGCATTATGACATACCGAAAGATACCTTGGATTTTTATATGTTGGGTGGGCAAGGGGTACGACCCGCTACGTTTGAATCCTTTGACTTTCATAACCAGGAACGCTATACCCGTATGATTGGTGCGTTTTCGTTTCACCCTCTGAAGCTTTTCACCTCGTATGCCAACCGTAATGCTCAGGTAGCTACTGATGACGACGGAAATGAAACCAAATATTTTTACGTACAAGACATTGCCAAAACTTATAACAAAAGTATTGGAACCATGAAAGCCGTGGCCAACTACCTACACGAGAGAGGCTATGTATTGTATGATCCGCTCACTGGAAAAATATCACTTAGTTATCGTATCTTACACAATACCTCTACCGATGCTTTCCTAAAATCAGTCGACAGGATCAAAAAAGGGGTTCATAATACCAAAGATTCCAGCAACTATGCCCAGTACGATCACGACAATATGTTTATTGTCTCAATGATGGATACCAAAGATACCAGTAATGCCAATGAGGTAAAAGTAAATAAAAAAGATACTTCATACACGGTCAAAGTGTTTCGCAATGCCAAGCGTATACCTAATGCCAGTATGCAACGGGCCAATCAAGAATTATTGATTCGTGGAATTGATAGTTTTCCCATTAGTGATTCTTTGAATGTAAACATCAAACCCTTCAACAAAGAAGTAAAAATATATGCCAACCGGGCCATTCAAATGGACCACGGCGAAATCTCGGTAGGAAACTTTAAATTCATTGGAAAAAAATTCTTTTTCCTCTATGAAGCATTTAGTTTGGAGATGCCTGAAATTGATAGTGTATTGTTTACGCTGAAAGATACCATCAGTGACGAAACCAGTCAATATGGCTCTGAAATCAGGTTTGGAGCTGGTACGATGCAAATCAATGATCCCAAAAACAAATCAGGAAAAAAGCATGGGAACATTCATGGAGGGATTAATGAAGGACTCACCTACGAAGAATTTCCAAAATTAAGTATTCCCGAAGGTGGTAAGGTCTATTTTAGAACCAGTTATCGAAAAGAGTACGCCTATGACAGCACTACGGTATTTGAAATAGATGCTCCCATGGAACTGGATAGTTTAACCAGTAAAATACCCTCCTTCAAAGGGGTGTTCAAATCTAAGATGTTTCCGGATATCCAAGAGCAAATGATTCCTTTACCAGACAAAAAACTTGGTTTTAGGCATAAACCACCTGCGGCTGGTTATCCGCTTTATCCTGATCACGACAAAGTTAAAAAAGCCCATATCAAGTTCAACAGTGACCTGACAATGACCGCAGAGGGGCTCTACGGTGGAGGGGTCATTAAGTACTTGACTACCACGGTCAGCTCGCCTGAGTTTTTCTTTATGCCTGACTCTACCACTTCCGAAAATTCTAACTTTACGATTGGCAAAGGAAAGCTCAATGACGCACAATTTGCCGATGCACAGGGAAATACAGCCCAGCTGAATTGGATAGTGAGCGCCGATAGTATGGTGTTTAATAACAGCAAAGAACTCGAGAAGGCACAAGAGATTCTAAGCAAGAAAGACTTTAAACAGAAGTATAGAGAAAAACTTTTTAAGATATACAGCGGAAACAATCCAATTGCACTACGAGGCGATCTCATTGTAAAAAGTAGTGGCTTGTATGCATCGGGAGAAGCTGTACGGGGTGACTTTAGGATTATCTCGTTTGAAGAACCTTTTAAGTTTGATATTAATCATTTCCAAGGTTTTAAAACCAATATTGAAATTAACTCTCAACAGCGGGATCCTTTTGAATACAATGCAAGCTTCTACACCGACAGTCCGGCTTTGTTGCAGGGTAACTTTGTAGACATTGACTTTGACTTGTTTAAAGGCGAAGCCACAATAAAGCCTTACCCAGAGTTTGCCGACTTAGAAGATTTCGATCCTTTGGTATTTCCTTATGCCCAATATAAAACATCTATCAAAGAAGCCATCTGGTCACTCAAAGATCAATCTATTACCATGAAAGGAGACTCGATGTCTACCTTTACATCTACCATTTTTGGTGGGGGTGAAATCAACGATGAACGAGATTTGACTTTCAATGCAAGTAACGCATTTTATGATATCAAGAATTTGAGCATGCAGCTAGAGGGGATTCCTTACATTGTATCGGCAGATGCCCAGATTTTTCCTAATGAAGGAAAAGCGACTATCTTAAAAAATGCAGAAATGCAAACCTTGAAAGAAGCGCGCTTGGTAATTGACACTTTGAATGGATATCACCGATTGTTTGATGGAGAAATTGAGATTAGATCTCGCCTTGAATTTGCCGGACAAGCTACTTATCAATTTATAAATGTGATCAAGGATACCTTCAACATTAAGTTTGATAGATTTAATTTGACCGATGCCGATAAGATTAAAGGAGTAAACCCAGAAGAGAAAAAACTGGCTCAACAACGTAGAAAAAGAGGTCAGATTGTGCCTAAGCATACCATTTCGCAAGGAGAGGTAAAAGAGGAGGATAAGTTTTATCTGACTACCAGGATTTTGTATAAAGGAAATGTAAAAATGTATGCCGATAGGAAACCGCTCGAGTTGGATGGGGCCATTAAGCTCGATCTAAACACCAGGGAAAACTTTGATAGTTGGCTCCCTTACAAGAGTGACAAGGGAGATTCGGTGGTGCTTGAGATCAAAGAAAAGATCAAAGTAGGTAAAGGGATTTACCTCACGTCGGGCTTGCACTTTACTCACGATGGAGACGATTTGTACACCACATTTTTATCACCCTCTATCAATAAAAATGACTTTGAGGTATTTTTAGCATCAGGGAACTTGTCTTACAACCCGGCCATCAATGAGTTTAAAATTGAACCTAAAGAAAAAACCCAACGCAAAAGCTATGAAGGAAATACGCTGATTTATGATGATTCCAAAGCCACCGTGTTTATGGAAGGAAAATTTGACATTATGGACAAACATAATCGCAAATACATCAATAGCTCCGGGATAGCTCACGTAGGAATGAAAGACAGCACTTATCGTTTTGATATTTTTATGACTGTCGACCTGCCTATTCCGCCTAAAGCATTGGCATCTATGGCTCAAAACGTTGAGAAAGTGAAGGAAATTAAACGCCGTAATCTCTCTGAAGTCGATACTTTATTTAATCGGGTAGCTGAACTCGTGGGTGACAAAGACATCAAGAGTTATCTGGCGAAGGCAGGCAGGGTATCTGAACCTTTGCCGTTTTCTCAAATTTCTAAAAAGTTACAAAAACCCTTTGTTTTATCAGAGGTTCCGCTCAAATGGTCCACTGAGTTTCATACCTTCCATAGTCATGGGCAAATGGGTTTGATGAGTATTCTGGATAAGGAGTTTGATACGAAGGTAGATGGTTTTTTTGAGGTACGTAAAAACCCTAACGGAGATGCTTTTACATTGTATCTTCATATCAGTTCTACCCTTTGGTACTTCTTTGACTTAGACCAAGACAATTTATTGATGATTTCTTCTGATGAAGATTTTAATGCCGCGGTAGAAGCCAAAGCAAAACCAGGTGGCAATGGTAAATTCGGAATGGAATTGGCCGGTATCGATCAAAAAGAGGCATTTTTACAAAAGTTTAAAGAAGTTTATGGAGAAAGCATCAAAGGAGCGGGAGTACAGGATGATGATGACAATAACGATGATGATGATCCGATAAAAGATGACGTCAAGAAGGATGACAAAAAGAAAGACGACAAGAAAGATGATGTAAAGAAAGACAACAAAAAAGATGACGTAAAGAAGGACGACAAGAAAGATGACAAAAAGAAAGACGACAAGAAAAAGGATGACAAAAAGAAAGATGATGTAAAGAAAGACGATAAGAAAAAGGACGACAAAAAGAAGAAGAAGAAGAAAAAGAAAAAGAAGAAAGATGGTTTTTAGTCACCTTCAAAAGTCATCATAAATTTATATTGCAAAAACAGTTTAGCTTTTGGGTTAAACTGTTTTTGGCTTTAGGGGCATTACTCTATTGTTAGATTGTTCCGCCTTCGGCTCATTGTTCTATGGCTAAATGGTTGTGCGAGGCGATGAATCATTTGTACCACTTTGTGCCACTATGGACTATGGACCGTCGACCGTGGACTAGAAAAACTATGGCCTAAACAAAACTACTAACTACGATTTACC
>CALDJV010000545.1 GCA_937899305.1 uncultured Cytophagaceae bacterium | reverse complement strand
TCTAAATTTGATGTAATAGCTTGTTGTCAGGCGACTGAAAAAATTGGCTAATAGCAGCGCTATTCGCACTATTTTTTCGGGAGGCATGGCAGCAAGACATTAGTCAAATGGATTAAGTTATTGATGTAGTTTTACTAAGTAGCGAATAGCTAGATTTAGTTTCTCGAAACGACCGTCGCTTGGTGTACAATACATGGTGGCACCATAAAACAACTTAAGCTGATCTGAAACAAGTTGTTTGAAATCAGTGAGTTATACAATTGAGAATTTACTCGCTTTTATTATTTTCACCACAACATCTACTAAATTACCTCTCTGTCATGGCGTATAAATTTGAAATCATTATCGAAGAAAAAGAAAATTATTTTGAGGCTTATTCTCCCAAAGTTCCCGAATGTAGGGCAAGCGGAGAAAGTTACGAAATCGCTTTGCAAAAAACGCGTGAAGTGTTACAGGCTTATATGGGGCGTCTAAGTAACGATGATCTTATTAGATTGACCAATGCACCTCAATAGCTGCATCAATTTTTATTGAGTATGCAATCCGCATACTCATATTTTTTACTTTGCTTCACAATTCCATTGAAAATGCCCATTTTTGCATAAATTTTAAACCCTCCTCATACAATTATTCATATGTCAATGGAAGCAGAGAAGAACCCCCGTGATGAAAACCCAAATATTGATGTTGATGCACAAAATGCATCCCAGTCAGGTAACGAACCTACTGAAAATGAGGCTAATACTGAGCTATTAGACGATGCATTATTTGAGCACTATCGTATTTTGGTAGACAAAGGACAAGTACCTGTAAGAATTGATAAATTCTTGATGGACCGCATCCCCAACATTACCCGAAACAAAACTCAAAATGCCATTCGAGATGGATTTGTCAAAGTAAATGAGAAAGAGATCAAGCCCAATTACAAGGTAAGACCAGCTGATGTAATTGTGATTTCATTGCCAGAACCACCTCGTGAATCAGAAGTAGTGCCAGAGGACATACCCATTAATATTGTGTACGAAGACGACGATTTGCTGGTAGTACACAAAGACGCCGGCATGGTAGTACACCCTGCTTACAACAATTGGACGGGTACATTGGTCAATGCGTTGGCCTATCACTTCCAAAATTTGCCTGAAAATAGAGACGGACGCCCTGGACTGGTGCATAGGATAGACAAAGATACCTCTGGTTTATTGGTCGTGGCCAAATCAGAGCTGGCCTTGAATCACTTGGCCAAACAGTTTTTCGATCATACCATAGAGCGCACTTATTATGCCTTGGTTTGGGGTGAGCCCAAGGAGCCAGAAGGAACCATCAATGTAAACTTAGGTAGAAGCCTGAAAGACAGAAGGGTGACTGCGCCTTTTCCAGAGGGAGACTTTGGCCGCCACGCCATTACCCATTACAAAGTACTGAAAACTTTTAGGTATGTATCGTTGGTACAATGCAACCTCGAGACAGGGCGTACCCATCAAATCAGGGCCCATCTTAAGTATTTGGGTCATCCTCTATTCAGTGATGCTACTTATGGAGGGGACAAGATTTTGAAAGGAACCGTGTTTTCTAAGTACAAGGCTTTTGTCAATAATTGTTTCAAAGTAATGCCCCGCCAGGCTTTGCACGCCAAATCATTAGGTTTTATTCACCCTGCCACTCAGAAGTTTATCCAGTTTGAGTCTGAACTTCCCGAAGACTTTCAACAAGTTTTGGAAAAATGGGAACACTATGTTCAATATAATTGATTTTCGGTAAAATGACCCTAGGAAAAAATTGCTGGAGTTTTTGAGACATAGAGAATTTTTGTATTTTAATTTTTGAATGGTTCCCATATTTATTCATTGATCCTATTCAAGGATATCAAATTTGATTGAAAGTACTCACACAATACTTGATGAGTCTTGAATAATATGCTTTGTTAAACTTTGTATGTAAGATGAAATCGATTAAAGAAATACGCGTAGAGTTGGTAGAAGCCATGGTTAGCCAGTATGTACAATCTATTGGCCTTACTACCGAGCAAACTTATGACAATGAGAAAAAGGTTTGGCATTGGAAACATGGTTCGGCCAATATCGAGGTTTTTATCCAGTCGGTAGAAGTCGGAAAGGATAAAACCAGAGAGTATTTACGTATTTTTTCTTTTCTGGCCGAAGTTCCCCAGCTCAGCACCACTGCCCGTGAGCAATTTATGAATAATTTACTAGAGATGAATGATGTAAATCTGGGAGTAAAACTGACGATTGCCAAAGATACCAATAAAATATATGCAACTTATGAGCGCGATATTCGCGGGATGGATTACCAGGAATTGGCAACTTGTGTGGCTGACCTGGAATGGTGGGCTGATAAATTAGATGATGAACTGAAAAGCTACAATAATTAATCAAACATTACTATATGAAATATACTACTGTATTTGTATTACTTTATTTCTTTGTATCATTTGCCAGTAACGCTCAGCATGTTCCTAGTCGTGAGAGCAAAGCTGTTTTTGAAGTATTGGATGCAGAAACGCATCAAAAACTGGCCAATGTCCAAGTACATTCACTTACCCATTTGAACCGGGAAGATGCGACTATAACTGATGCCAACGGTAATATTACATTGCACGTAATAGAGCAAGATACCCTGAGCTTTGTGGGTGCATTGCACTATCCAGTACATATTGTAATTCATAAAGAAGATAATTTTGACTGGACTCACCCGATACAAGTTTATCTGACCCCTCTTATCCACCATTCTCACAAAGAGAAAATCCATAAATTTGAGCCGAGTCATACCGCAATGACTAGCCTCGATTACCATTTTACTCATCATCAATACGACAATAAAGTTCTGAAAATTCAGGTACTGGAACATCAAAGCGCAGCCGGCAAACGAGCCAAATGGCTACAAACCACTCGAGATAAATACAACAAAGGTTTCAATATTGTAGACATTAAGTTTACCAAACGAAAAAGGTAGATGTTGTAGCGAGTTGAGAAAACTAAAAAAGCATTGTTGAATGAACAACAATGCTTTTTTAGTTTATAAGAGATTACCCTCCACTTAGATCAGCACACATTAATTTTAAAAAACAATTGATTGTTAGTAATTCAGGTATGAATGCCTGTTAAAATTAATTTTAATTATGAACTTCT
>CALDJV010000544.1 GCA_937899305.1 uncultured Cytophagaceae bacterium | reverse complement strand
GCTGTGATATAGATTTAAAAATATAACATACTACTAAGTTGACAGCATTGCGCGAAGACGCGTGCGCTAGCATAGGTACGAGTATATTACAATACTTTCCTGATTACCGACTACTTCCCCTTATTTGATCTTACTGATCTGATAAGGAAATCAAATGAAACGAAGCCCAAACAGTAAGTTGACATTACTGAATCAGTCATTCTAAAAGATGACTTCATTCATTATTCAACATTTTGGTAAGACCAAGGAGAAATAGTATTCGCTATTATGTTAGATATTTAGGGTGAGGTCCTTATAAGGGATCTAAAATCTACTTTTTCCGCTTATTCCCAGTCTTATTAAAGTGTTTGTTAATCATTTTTTGTTGTTTTTTGGTCAACCCTACGCCATTTTTTCGATTGATAATATCGGCTTGTTTCTTGGTTAAAATCACCTTGTTACGTCTGCCATAAGGCGTACCTGGCCCTTTTTTCTTTTTCTTGAGGGCGGCATCTTTAGAGCGATGAATGATTTGTTTACGGGATTTGATCGCTAAAAACTCAATGTCAAACTTGAGTACCGTATGGGGAGGAATTCCATAAAAACCATTGGCTCCATAGCACAAATAAGAAGGCATAATGAAATGTCCTTTGGTTCCCTCTCGCATCAAGGGCAGTACCTGATCGAAGCCTGGCATGACAAATTTATAGCCTACTGGAAAATCAAATACCCGACCATCCATTTTAGAACTACGCCATACTTTGCCGTCCAAAAACATCGTTTTATATTTTACCATCACCACATCACCTTTGAGAGGGAAGTCCCCTTTTCCTTGCTTACTGAAATAATACCAAACCCCAGCGTAAGTTTTTTTGAGTGGTTTGGGAAACTTGGTTTTTTTGAGGTAAGCTGCAATGACCTTTTCATCTCGCCGTCGTTGCTTAAATACCTTCACTTCTTTGTCGTGCATCACCTCTTCGTAAGGCTGTTGATTGACTACCTTGATGACATACTTTACGTAATCGTCTGGCTGCAGAAATGAAGGACGGTTTCGTTTAATGGTACGGAACAAAAAATCGGCCTGCATTCTAAAAGTAGCACTGTCGCCCACGGTAAGTTTAAGCAACATTTCAGTCATATAACCCTTATCAGCATATGTGTAATCCTCAGTAGAAATCTCCTTGATTACGGGATCTTTAGGGTAGGTAGTACGCAATAGGGAATCTTTGGTGGCTTCCTTGTATACCCAAAGGTGAAAAGTAACAAATTGATTGATGATGACTTTCTTTCTCTTATCGGTGCCCTTCTTGTGGATTTTATAGTGGATATTAAATTCCTGAGGCAATACCCGATACCCCGCTGGAACACCTTGGGCAACCCCCCAGTTGATAGAGGCAGAAATGAGATAGATGGTAGTGAAAACGGTAATTGAAAAAAACTGCTTCATTTTGTTAGGTATGTAATCAAGTTTTAGAGGGGTGTACGAGCACCCATTTTACACTTTATTATGAGTATTTATTTTATAACGAAACTCTAAGGGGTTGGGGTATTCAAATTGATAATTAAGTCTTTTTATCAACTTATCGGCATTAATCATTTTAAAATCGGCACTTCCTTCGGCGTATTCGGGCAACTCAAAGCCAAACATTTCCGCGTTTTTAGCATATACTTCTCTACGAGGAGGATGTTGAGGTGCTACTACATTGAACGTGTCTCCCCAAACATTTTGTTGGATAATTTCGGTAATGATGCGTACCAGGTCCACCGGATGAATGTAATTGACAGGGTTATTCCCTCCTTTTAATCCTTTTCGGCCTGCTACATACCTTCCTGGAATCCGATCTTCCCCAATCAAACCACCCGGCCTTAGAATGGTAATGTTTTTCTGAGTCAGGCTTTTAATCATCTGTTCGGTTTTGAGCAACGCTCGATTGACGCCTTTACTACCAACTCCATCGATCGATCCATCTTGGTTGGGCAGTGGTTCGTCTTCGTTTACCTCTCTATTTACATTGGGATAAACCGAGGTAGAACTTACATAAATGATATTTTTTAATCTTGATTGAACTAAGTGAGGAATGAGTTGGGTGATTTGGGCTGGGTGAAATTCCTCTCCTCGAGTGCGTACTCCTGGAGGAATGTTGATCAATAGAGTATCGGTATCCAGAAAGTGCGCCAACTTTGGTGCATCAATCTCCGGGGTCAATCTTACCAAAAACGGTTCTATTCCTTTGGTGTGTAGCTGTTCTAGTTTATCGGTTTGGGTAGTAGATCCCTTTACTCGAATCCCACGATCAATTAAATATTCAGCCAGGGGCAGGCCTATCCAGCCACATCCTAAAATACTAACAGTGGTTTGTTGTGTCATTTACAATTTATAAAAACGATGGTTCTCTAAAATTATATAACAAACCAGATAGCATGCAAGTTTTACTAAAACTTGCAAAATTTAGAATGTAAGAAAATCCCCCTTTTTACCACAAGGAAATGTACATTTTTAGACAGGTTAGATCCTCCAAGAAATAGCCCCCCCAAAAAAAACCAAAAAAAAAGCCCAGAAATCAAACCCAGAAATCAAACTAGAAACTCAGATTAGAAAAACACCAAGCCTGGCCAGAGCACTAGACCTTCAGCTAAACACATACTTCCGCCAATCCTTCCATTTTTTACTCAAAGGAGTCTTAAGTCCTCGGCAAATCAAAATAGGAATATTGTGCTCTTCGTCTATAGCATAAGGGTGGCGAAACATTTGTACCAAGGTAACTTCCTCAAACAAGTCCTCCATACCTTTTTTAGAGAGCCCTACCGTGATGGCCATCGTAGCCTGTGGATTGCCCGAGCCCCACAAATAAAAACTTCCGTGTAACGAAATAGCTGGGGGGAGGTGGTACTGTTTACCAAGGTAATTCAACGCACCTGCTTCCCCGTAATTTTCTCCCCAAATGATGCATTGTTTTTTTTCTTCGGTACTCAATTGATGATAAACCTGGGCGACCAACTTGACTTGTTCTGGCCAACCAAACATATCGGCATAGTCATTTGTAAGGTTGGCTACCCTACCATTGGGCAACCTTTTTATAGGGTTTATTTCAGTCTGTTGCGTATAATTTATATTTGAAACCATACAGAAATAAAAAAAGAAACTCGCTTAAAATTTAGGATATA
>CALDJV010000543.1 GCA_937899305.1 uncultured Cytophagaceae bacterium | reverse complement strand
CAATCCCCTTTTTTTTACCAATAATAATTCACAGTATTTGGCGAACATGTTAAACCAAGTCAGTTTTGAGTTTCCTCATGGATACAATCCCAACTTTGAATTGGTCATAGATCCCGAACTGATTTTTTCTAGCTATTCGGGCTCGGTAGCCGATAACTGGGGCAACACTGCGGCATTTGATCTCAATGAAAATTTATATGCAGGAGGAACCACCTTTGCGGCCAACTTCCCGGTAACTTTGAGCGCCTTTCAATTTGATTTTGGGGGGCTGATAGACGTGGGTATTTTAAAATTTAGCAGCGATGGTACCAATTTATTGTACGGGTCTTACTTTGGCGGAAGCGAGGCCGAAGTACCCCATAGCTTGGTAGTGAATAGTGCCAACGAGTTGATTATTTTGGGGACTACCAGTTCTATTGACATGCCCACTACAGGAGGGGCATTTGATGTCAGCTTCAATGGTGGTACTTCAGTGGCTCCTTTAGGTGGAATGACTTTTTCTAATGGCAGTGATTTATTTCTGGCCAAGATTAGTACCAATGGGAACCAGTTACGAGGAGCAACTTACCTGGGAGGCTCGGGGAATGATGGGTTACACCTGTCAATTACCGGAATTAAAAACTATGGGGATAGCTATCGAGGAGATGTATTTGTAGATGGTAGCAACCAGATTTATGTTGCTTCTACAACTCAATCCAGTGACTTTCCAGTGGTCAGTGCCATTCAATCTACCTTTGCCGGAGAGCAAGATGCAGTGATCATGAAAATATCGGATGACCTGACCACGATGATGTGGAGCACTTATTTGGGAGGCAGTGGGTTTGATGGTGCTTACTCTATCAAAGTGTTCGAAGATAAGGAAGTGTTTGTAACCGGAGCAACGACCAGCATTGGCCTACCTACTTCGTCTGATGCGTTGCATACCACCGCCCTTGGTTCCGACGATGGGTTTGTAGCCCGGATTGCCAATGATGGCAGTACGCTCGAGAAGCTGACTTACTTGGGTACCCCAAGTGCAGACCAAGGTTTTTTTGTGGATCTGGATACCAACAGTAATGTATATGTATTTGGACAAACTTTTGGGAATTATGCGGTCACTGGAGGAGTGTATTCCAATGCCAATTCACGTCAGTTTATCCATAAAATGAACCCCAATCTTAGTACTACGATTTATTCTACCGTCATTGGTTCGGGGCGTTCAACGCCCGATATCTCTCCTACGGCTTTTTTGGTAAATGATTGTGAAAACGTATACATCACTGGTTGGGGGGGCAACATCAATGTGGGTTATCAGCCAGCGGGGTATTTTTCACCTCCTATGGCTGGAAGCAGTACTTTGAACATGCCCGTTACTTTTGATGGCTTTCAGCAAAATACCGATGGCTCCGATTTTTATATTGCCGTGCTTTCTACTGATGCCAAGGAATTGGTATATGGAACCTTTTTTGGTACCAGCCAGTCGCGGGGTGAACACGTAGATGGAGGAACCTGTCGTTTTAGTAAGCGGGGAGTCGTATACCATTCGGTTTGTTCTTGTGGTGATGGTTCTACGTTTCCAACTACCCCCAGGGCTTTTTCTGTATTCAACCGAAGTGGTAATTGCAATAATGCTGCTTTTAAATTTGATGTGGACATTCTAACCGCTGATTTTGATATAGAGGATTCGGTACAAAATAAGGTGACCGAGATATGTGCGCCGGCCACCATTACTTTTACCTATCAAGGCCAAGGTGCCAGTACGTACAACTGGAGCATTGATGGAGGCATAGGACAGATTGGAACCACTCGTTCGGTAGATTATCGGTTCAATCAAGATGGATTGTTCACCATTACTCTAGAGGCCCAGAGTCCACCCAGTTGTTTGAGAGTGGCTACTGTATCCAAAACCTTCCGGGTGTTTAAAAACAACCTCACCGCTACTGGTATGCAAACCATTTGTGTGGGAGACCAAGTAAACCTCAGCGTGACTTCGCAAAAACCAGTCGTAAGCTACGAATGGACTCCCGCTGCCACCTTGAGTGACAATACCATTGCCAATCCGGTGGCTACCCCAACTCAAACGACCGATTATACCGTGACAGTAACCGACACTGACGGGTGTGAAACCAAAGTAAGTGTACCAATAGAAGTGCTGGAGGTGCCCACTACCAATTTTTCGGCCACCGTATTATCGGAGTGTGGCATTAACCCCCGGGTAAAACTGGTTGCGGACACAAATACCTCCTTAACTCAAACCTGGGATATGGGGAAACTTTTGAAGGTGGAAAAGACGTGATCTTTTACAATTACCCTGAACCAGGAAAATATACCATCACGTATACCTCGAGCAATGGTACTTGTACCCAGGTAGACTCCACCACGGTAACCATTTTCAATCAGGTAAATAGCCTGCCTAATGTGGTAACCCCGAATGACGATGGTAAAAACGATTTATTTGTGGTGCCTTTTACCGACCACCACATTGCGGTATACAATCGCTGGGGAAGGAAAATATTTGAGCGTGATAATTACCAAAACGATTGGGGAGGCGAAGTAAATCCAGGGGTATATTATTATGTATTGACTTCTCCCGATGATGTAAAATGCAAAGGCTGGGTGAAAGTAGTGAAATAGACTTATGTATATGTGATATGGCTGGGCATTGCCTTGCCCAACCATATCATAATTCATCCACTCGAGTTCAACTTCTACATATATTCGGCCATAATCAATTCAATGTCAAATGGTGTAATATCGCTACTATGGGTGGCTTAGTACTTGGCTGATTTTAAGTTTGTATTGAAATATGCCCTAAATAATTCCTGTTGCTGTTGTACATCACGACCGATATCATTGATAACCTTAATCAGGTGCTTCGTAAATGTTCTAATTTAAGACTTGTTTTTCATAGTGATGGTTTAGTGCAAAAATCAGGGTGTATTGCGATGGAAAGATTACCAAAGAAATGAACGATGCTAGTCCGTAATTAGCAGAAAATCATCACCCAATTTGTCATCTTATATCCTGATAAAATTAAACTTGATTTACAATAAGTATCTCCACAAAAATAGTTTCTTATACTAATTATCAGACAGTTACAGGATTTAATAACTGACCTTTCGCAGGTCAAAAATTTGTTTATTTTTAATAAATACCAGTTGCAGA
>CALDJV010000542.1 GCA_937899305.1 uncultured Cytophagaceae bacterium | reverse complement strand
CCCTATTGAGGAATATCAACGACGACTAAAAGATGTGCAACACCTCATACTAGTGGCTTGGGATAACCAAATCCCCATTGGTTTCAAGGTGGGCTATCAATCGCTTACTAATCAGGTTTTTTATAGTTGGATGGGGGGTGTTTTGCCCGCATACCGCCAACAACAAATAGCCTGGCATTTGGCTCGTCGTCAAGAAAAATGGGCCAAAGAACAAGGCTTTACTCACATAAGATTCAAAACTCGTAATTATCTAAAACCGATGCTCATTTTTGGGCTAAAGAATGGGTTCAACATTGTGGATGTCATTCCTAAGGACGAAATAACTGATTATAGAATCGTATTAGAAAAATTACTTTAAGTATTTCCCCATACTACTAGACATTTTTCGGTGGTGGAGACACCAACCGAGGCGGCCGCGCCGTTGACCGTGTCCCCACGGCCAACTTGGGCTAAAATGTCTAGTAGTATGGTATTTCCTCTTAAATAATAGGATAAAATCAAGAATATATCTTCTATATTAAATATAAATTATTATATTTGATAGTAGTGATACCAAAATTATCCCCTAACTGTTAAACTTTGAAAATTACTATGGATATTACAACCAGATTGATGAGTCAGCTTGATCAACTACCTCGAGATGTACAATTACAGGTTTTAGATTATGCCGAGTTTTTATCAAGAAAACACGTTGCCAAAGAATGTCTCAAGCTCTCTTCCGAAGAACGGAGATCGTTGGAACAATGCTTGGGTGTTTCGCCTAGTGATAATCAAACGATTCAACGCGAAGCTGTTCTGGCTGATTGACCACATGTTCTAAAAATTATTAACCATTATTTGATACATCAGTCTTAAGGCTGATGTATTTTTGTGCCTTGTAAGCTCCGCCTTTCTTTCTTAATATTACAAGCCATAAACCCATCAGAAAAGTATTCTTCATAAATTACTGTTTTTTACCCAAATCAGGCGCAATTCGTCTTTTCTTAATATTTGCTTCTACTAAACTTATAAATTTTTCTTACGTGTCAATATTTTAAGATTACCCCTCATCATTATCGATCTTTATTTCTTTAATTTGCAGCGAGTCTGGAATAAATGTTGCGCTTTTAGCCAACTTTAATTTCCAATTGTTGAATTTTCAGAATCTAATCACTGTCCCTGATGCCTTCAGAAACAATTGTTCAGAGTGTCGTCGATTTTTTGAAACAATATCCTCCGTTTGACCAACTCAAAGAGCAGGAACTGCATGAGCTAGCTAGTCATGTCAATTTAAATTATTTTGAGGTGGGTGACATCCTTTTTAGTGAAGGTGGAGCTCCCCTACCCACGGTTTTTGTGGTAAAAAAAGGTAACATTAAACTCAAGCGAAAGCACAATGATACTGAAGTATTGTTGGATGAATGTGATGAAGGGTCGGTATTTGGAATACGTCCTCTCATGGCAAACGATCACTACCTTTCTACGGCAGTAGTGGCCGAAGAAACCCTATTGTATGCCATCCCCATTGCTCCGTTTACCAAATTGATGGAAAACAACCCCAAAGTGGCTATGTACTTTGCGGCAGGTTTTGCCTCGGGAGGCATCACCGATAACCTCAAAGACATGACCAAGGTAAAACGTTTGCTTGCTTTGCGCGAAGAAGAGTTGCCTCAAGGTATTGCCCTGCAAGATACCGATACCTTAAAAGTGAACCCAGTCAAACAAATTGTGAGCTGTAGTCCTACTCACACCGTGTGGGAAGCAGCCAAAATTATGTCTATATTTAATGTAGGTTCCATTTTGGTGGTAGATGAAAAAAATCACCCTTTGGGTATCATTACCGATTCTGACTTTCGCCGTAAAGTAGTGGCCAAACAGGAAACCATCAAAACCCAGATGGTCACTGAGATTATGAGTGCTCCAGTGAAGACAATTAAACCCAATTTGTCTGTTTCTGAGATTATGTTGTTTATGGTCAACAACAAAGTAACTCACTTTTGTGTCACCGAAGATGGCACCCAGCAATCACCAGCAATTGGAGTCATTTCTCAAAGAGACTTGTTGATTGCTCAAGGAAATAACCCGGCCGTTTTGGCAAAGCAAATCTCTATTACAAACGATGTAGAACGACTTGTAGTCATTAGAGAAAAAGCCGAAAAATTGGTTTGGAGTTATTTACAAAATGAAGTAGCGGTTCCTTTCATCTCTAATATCATTAGCGAAATCAATGATTCGCTCATTAGACGAGCCATTCACCTGGCTACCCAAATACTACAAAAACAAGGCTGGGAAGCACCCAACCTTCGTTTTACGTTTTTGTCTATGGGCAGCGAAGGCCGCAAAGAGCAATTGCTTAGAACCGATTTAGACAACGCCATTATTTATGATGACCCCGCACCAGAAGATGAAAAGTCGGCGCGTGATTATTTTCTGGCTTTGGGCAAAGAAGTCATCAATATTCTAATGAAATGTGGTTTTGAGAGCTGTCCTGGTGATATGATGGCCAATAATCCTAAATGGAACCAATCGGTAAGTGGATGGCAGAAATATTTTAACAAATGGATTAGCGAGCCTGATCATAATTCGTTGATGCACGTAAGTATCTTTTTTGATTTTCGCCCAGTAGGAGGAGACGAAAGTTTGGGAAATGATCTCAAAGCATTTATTCTTAAGGAAATAGAAAAAACCAACCTTTTTCTACCCTATTTGGCCAAAAAAGCGCTCACCAACCCTCCTCCCCTTAGTTTTTTCCGAAGTTTTGAAAACTTGGTAAAACTTTATAAGTATCTGAAAATCAATACTTTTCAAAAG
>CALDJV010000541.1 GCA_937899305.1 uncultured Cytophagaceae bacterium | reverse complement strand
AACTCAGCCAACCCAAGAAGAGTTGTAGAAGGAACTGAGAACAGTAACCTTAACTACCGAGTATTGGGTAACATTTACTTGGAGGCTAAATTCTTGAAAGATTTCAGAATACGTACTTCTTGGGGAGCCAACTTTAACTCAGGTACTAACCGACGTCGAGAAGATCCTGAGTCTCCTCAAGGACAAGGTGCTGCAATAGGTACAGGTGGTACTTTGAGTCGTTCAACTGGAACCAACACGACCATTATCGGTACAACTACGCTTTCTTATAGCAAGATCATTGGTGAGAAACACCGCGTATTCGCTACCATTGGTAACGAGTTGATTGATGAAAATGCTCAAAGCCACGGATTTACTGGATATTCATTGAATAGATTGCCTAATACTCCTGCGGCAGCTGACCAAGGACAAGCGATCCACAACATCAATGGTGGAAACAATGACAATGCTTTGATCGGATGGTTTGCTTTTGCCAACTACTTGTATGACAACAAATACGGGATTTCGGCAAGTTTCCGTCGTGATGCTTCTAGCCGTTTCGGTTTCGATAGCCGATGGGGTAACTTCTACTCAGTAGGTGCTACTTGGAACATCAACGAAGAAAACTTCATGAAAGGCATCAGTATCATTGATACCTTGAAATTGAGAGGTAGCTATGGAACCACGGGTAACCAAAACATTGGAAACTTTGACTATGTAGCATCTTATGGTTCTTTTACTTACAATGGTAACCAAGCGATTGCTCCTACTAGTTTGCCTGACCGAAACCTTAGATGGGAAACCACTACAATGGCTAATATTGGTTTAGACTTCTCTCTATGGAAAGGTCGTATCAATGGTACCGTAGAATATTATAACAACTTGACAAAAGACTTGTTCTTGCCAGTACAGTTATCTAGAACTACTGGTTTTGCTACTCAGTCAAGTAACGCAGGTACGATGCGTAATTCAGGTGTTGAGTTTTCTTTAGAAGTGTACCCAATAAAATACGCTGGATTTACTTGGAGTGTACGTGGAAACTTCACTGCTAACACCAACGTGATTGAAGATTTAGGAGTTGCTGAGGAATTTATAACTGGTACCAGTATCAACCGCGAAGGATTGCCTGCAACTTCTCAGTATGTAGTACGATGGGGAGGAGTAGATCCTTCTACTGGAGACGCACTATACTATGATGCGAACGGAAACTTGACCAACAACTTCCCAAGTGATGCTCAAGTAGCTTTTGCTCCTGCTGAGCCTCCAAGATTTGGTGGTATTACCAACGAATTTACCTACAAAAACGAAACAATTGGTACTTTCTCTTTGTCAGCCTTTGTTACATTTGCTTACGGACACCAGTTGTTCAACAACCCAATTTTCTTTGTAACCAATACCAGCTTTGCTGGTATTGCCAACCAAGATCAGTCTATGTTGAGTGCCTGGACTACCGAAGGACAAATCACTGACGTACCTAGAATTGGAGTTCTTCGTAACTTCAGTAGCCGTGACCTGGAAAATGGGGCTTATGCTCGCCTTCGTACTGTTCGTTTTTCTTATGCTTTGCCTGGCCGTTGGTTGAGATCAACCAAACTAAGATATGCCAGCATATTCTTTGTTGGGCAAAACTTATTTACTTGGACAAGTCTATATGGTTTAGATCCTGAGGATTCAAACAACATCAACTCGTTTGACTACCCACCACCAAGAGTATTTACTTTCGGTGTAAAAATTGGTTTCTAAATTTGTTAGTTTTAAAAAGTAATTTACAATGAAGATAGTTAAAAATTATACATATAAATTAATGCTTTTTGTTACCACTGCTTTCTTAGTGGTAACTACGAGTTGTCAACAATTTGTTGACGACGTGAAGCCTACTGATATTTTGGATGCTTCAGTAGCATTGCAGAGCTTGGACGATTACGAAACCGCGGTTTTGGGTAGTTATAGTAGTATTTTAGGATACTATGGAGGAACGATTCAGTCTATTGGTGGTTTTCCAGCAGACGAAGTAAAGATTGGTTCTGGAAACAACGGCGCTGGTCAATTTTTGTATAACCACGGTTATACAGCTACTACTGGTGCATTTGGTACTATGTGGAACGTGGCTTATTCAGCGATCAACCGAGCCAATACGGTATTGGAAAGTATTGATGCTTATGAGCTACAAGCTGCTGATGATGAAACCGCTGCGAAACGTGATCAATTGAAAGCAGAGGCTTTGGCGCTTCGTGCTTTGGCTCACTTTGACTTGGTTAGAAACTTTGGTCAACCTGATCAGACTTCAGCCGGAGCGGGTAACCCAGGTGTTCCTGTAGTAACTTCGGTACTCGGACCTGAAGAAAAACCATCTCGTAATACCATTGGAGATGTGTACACGCAAGTAATCAGCGACCTCACTGCTGCCAAAGGTTTGATTGGATCACCTACCGACATTACTCGTTTTACCCCTGCTGGTATCGATGCTTTGTTGGCACGAGTTTATTTGTATTCTGGCGATTACAACAACGCCATCACTTCGGCTAATGCAGCCATTGGTGCAGTTGCTTTAGCTGATCAAGCTGGTTACACTGCTGCTTGGGAAAATGGTGGATCTGGTGGATCTGCTGGAATGATTTTCCGTTTAGGAGTACCTGCTGGTGGAGTAGCCATTGGTAATACCTGGTATTTACCAGCCAATGAAAACTCTCGTTTGGCTCCTTCTAACGACTTGGTAAGTTCATTCCCAGCAAACGATGTGCGTTCTGGTTTGTTCTTCCAAAACAATGCAACTGCGGGCGAAGTAGTTGTTTTCAAATATGCGGGAACCACTACTAGTCCATCTTTGGCGCAAATTCCAGTATTGAGAACGGCTGAAATGTATTTGATTCGTGCTGAGGCGTATTTCCGTACGAGCCAAGAAGCAAATGCTTTGGCTGACTACAACGCTTTGAGAACGGCTCGTATTACAGGATATACTGATGAAACACTCTCTGGTGCTGCTCTTTTGAACGGGATCATTGCTGAAAGATTCCGTGAATTATGTTTTGAAGGGCACCGTTGGTATGATTTAAGAAGAAATGGTTTGGCAGTTACCCGAAACGACTGTAATGGAACAAATTGTTCTCTTGCAGTAGGTGACTTTAGATTTACTTTCCCAATACCATTGGCTGAGATTCAAGCTAATCCAAATATTGCACAAAACCCTAACTGGTAATTAGTGTCATATTTATTCACATACTACCCGGTATTTTGCTAAACTAGGTGATGTATTGATTACCTAAAGAATACCTGGTAGTATGAACAAATCATAACAAAGAACTTTAAATCATTTTTGAAATGAAAGTAAAAACATTTTTCAAATATATATTTTTCTTGGCTCTAATGAGTTCTTTCGGACTAATGAGTTGTGAGAACT
Source organism: uncultured Cytophagaceae bacterium (assembly GCA_937899305.1). Taxonomy (GTDB): domain Bacteria; phylum Bacteroidota; class Bacteroidia; order Cytophagales; family Microscillaceae; genus Microscilla. Next base: position 3,910 of record CALDJV010000541.1, on the reverse strand, counting down.
TACAACCAGAAAGGGCTTTTGTAAGTGGGCAATTTTTGACTACCTCGGATACTACATTATCAGCAGGAGAAAATGCTGCGACTGCCACGGTTACTATTACTCGACGTGGTACAACCGATTTCAGTGCTGCTTTGGATGTTACGTATGAAGTGACTGGAGTATTTTCGAAGGACAACTCTGCCATCTCAGATGTTTCTCAGTTTGTAACTATTACTCCAAGTAATGGAGAGGCTGGTAAATTGGTAATTCCAAGTGGAGCGGCCAGTGCTACAATTAGCTTCACTACCATCGACAATGCTGCGGCTGATGGTAACAAAGTGATTACGCTTAAGATTACTAATTCAGACGCTGGATTCCCAGGAGAGGCTAACCGAAACAGTTTCGTAGCGCTTACCATTGGAGACGATGATTGTGCATTTGATATCGCTACATTTGCTGGAACGTATACTGTTAGCGATCCTGACAACCCATTTGGTGGTTTCCCAAATAGTTACGATGTAACTGTAACTGCTGATGGTGCTACCAATACTCTTACTATCGAGGATATGTTAGGTTTGTCTACCGGAGGTTTTGGAGCACGAAGCATTGTGGTAAATATCAGCCCAGACATTACTAGCCCAACGTTGACCGTACCTACCCAACAAATGACTCCAACAATTATTAGTGGCGGTAGGCCATTGGGCTATGTAGGCACTACTCCACTAGGAACCTATACTTCTTGTAATGGAAACTTTACCTTGAATGTACAGGTTGTTGGTTTCAATACAACTTCGGGTGACCCTGAAAGGGCGTTCACTAATGCATATACATTGACCTTTACCAAAAAGTAATCGAAGTATTTTGAATAGATTGATAGGGAAGCAAACGCTTCCCTATTTTTTTGATAATTTAAATCTGATATGCGGGTAAACTACGTATAATATGCAGTATCAAACAAATATTGATGGCCTTGCAAATCATTAGAACAAAGGGTACCATGCTCTTGTAAAGGCAACCATATTTGATAAATTGTTGTATTGTAACTAAAATACCTACACCCGTCAAATTACTCTTTTGTATAGGTTTCTTACTTGTACAATAGTAATGACAATTCACCCCAGTTCTTAATCAGGAACAAGTGATCATTGAGTTCAATTTTTTTCTTCTGAGTGATGTTACAATTCAACCAACGCTCCATTATTGACTAGAAACAGTCGTTTTCGCTGAAATCTAAAAAGGCGAAACCACTTTTTTGATTAGCATTGCACAAAAAGTCATCTAGCTTAAGCATAAACTAACGCCAATTTTGTTACGTGACACGATAACCAAATAATTTATAGTTTAATGAAATTAAGATTATATATCCCATTACTGATTATATGGCTCATTTGGCCTGGGGCAGCAAATGCCCAAGTAAGCCTGGGAGGAAAGCCCTACTCATTCTCTCCTCATTTCCAGCAAAATGAAAGGGTATCCGTACCCCAAATGGTATTGCCTAAAGTAAACATTGAGGCGATTAAGAAAGAGTTTGCCAAGAAGGGCGTGAGTAATTTATATGCCAAGGCGCATTGGGTAGACTATTCTTTGGAAAATTCGGGATTGTGGACGGTGCTTCCTAATGGAGACCGTTTGTGGCGATTAGAAACGTCTATGGAAGGTGCCTTATCGCTAGAAGCACGTTATAAACAGTTCTTCTTGCCACCAGGGGCGCGATTTTTCTTGTATAGTAAAGACCGAACCAAGGTATTGGGTGCTTTTAGTAGTTTGAATAATAAAAAAACAGGACGTTTTTCGACTGAAATCATTCTAAAAGACCACATCGTATTTGAGTACTATGAGCCTGCTGCCGTAAGAGGGCAGGGTATCATTCACATTGATAGAATTGATTATGGTTTTGATCAGTTTAAGTTAGAACATTTGAAACCAAAAGGAAATAGATTGTACAATGGCTTGCCGTTGGGTGATGCAGACGATTGTAATGTCAATATAAACTGTACCGAAGGAAGCAATTTACAAGACGAAAAGAAAGGGGTTGCGCGAATTGGAATTGTAAGCGACGCTGGAAGTGGCTGGTGTACTGGATCATTGATCAATAATGTAAATAACGATGGAACTCCTTACTTTTTGACCGCTTGGCATTGTCAAGATGGGGCTACTCAAAACTACGACCAATGGATTTTCTATTTTAACTTTGAATCGGCTGATTGTGGAAATCCTTCGGTTTCGCCAGAATCTCAAACCGTAGTGGGGTGTGAGTTGAAAGAGTTGGCCGAGGGAACTGATGTGTTGCTTTTGCTATTAAACGAAGGAAACAGCCTCCCCACTACCTATGATTTATACTATAATGGTTGGAACGCAAACGACAATGTGCTTACCAACACGGTAAGAGGGATTCATCACCCCAGAGGGGATATCAAGAAACTATCAGTGGCTAGTGCTGGAACTACAGAAAACGATAGTCAGTTAAATTTTACCAATAGCCAAGGTGTAATAGCGATTAGAATACCTGCTTTCAATGCTTGGGGGTGTATTTGGACAACTGGAACTACCGAACCAGGATCATCGGGTTCTCCTTTGTTAGATGATCAAGGACGTATACTGGGTCAGCTTACTGGCGGGAGCTCCTCTTGTGATAACTTGAGTGGAGGTAACTGGTATGGCAAATTATCTAAATCTTGGTCATTGTTAAAACCTTACCTTGATCCAGATAATACTGGACAAACTACCTTGAGTGGAGTAGACCCAAATACTTCAATTGACGATGTAGGAGTATTGAGTATCACTACTGACCAAAATGTTTGTGATTTAGGAACAAATTCAACTTTTAAGATTCAAGTGAAGAATTTCTCGCTGGTGGATCAGCAAAATGTTGCGTTGAATTATGAAGTAAAAGATGAGCGAAATACCACCGTGACCTCAGGAAGTTTTAACATCGCATCACTTACCGGAAATTCAACTGCCGAAGAATCAGTATCCTTTGATGTTGAATTGGGCAAAACTTATAAATTTAAGGCGTATACAGGATTGACCGGAGATGCAAATTCTACCAACGACACCGTATCGGCCGAGTTTGCAAATCCAAGTGCGACCACGTTGGCGAGTGGCCTGGCTGTTACTGAGGAGAATGCCACTACCCTGAAGCTTACCTGGACCAATGGTAATGGCGAAAGCCGTTTGGTGTTGGCCAAAGAAGGGAGCGACTTTACTGCGGCTGACCTACCCCAAGATGGACAAGGCTACGGAGTAAGCTTCCGGTTTTTGCAAAGTAACCCCATTGGTGAGGCTTACCCCATATTCAAAGGAGAAGCCAACACGACACTCATCGCAGATTTAGACTTTACAAAAGATTATTATTTTCGAGTAATAGAGTTTTCTTGTGATCCTACCAAGTATCTGAATGCGGGCAATACTTCACTTGTTTACAAAGCAACTGTGACCAGTATTAGTAGTCAGTTTACTGCACGTGAATTGAGCATTACTCCCAATCCAAGCCAGGATAAAGTGAATATCAATTTTGAATCAAATTATTTGGGTGAGGTAGCGGTTTCTCTTTCAGATGTGCTGGGGAATCCGCAGATGACATTCACTACTGAAAAAAGACAGAGTGAATTTAAACAAGTATTAGACATATCTAAATTACCTCAGGGTACTTATATATTATTGGTAAAGTTTGGAGATCAAGTTCTTCAGCAAAGAGTAGTAAAGCTCTAAGAAAAGCATCAGTATTTTGAAAAAAAGAGTGGTCTCTAGTCCTGAGGTCACTCTTTTTTGTTTTCTAGATGATAAAAGAAAAGTTTTGGTAAAATAAAATCGGGTGATTATGAGATATACAAAAAGCCAATACCATCAGTAAAATACCCACGAGTGCTTTATCAGCAAACGAAAACCATATGAGTATTCCTAGTAAAACGGAAAAAATAAAGTAATCCAA
>CALDJV010000540.1 GCA_937899305.1 uncultured Cytophagaceae bacterium | reverse complement strand
ATTGGTAAGGTTGTTTCATTTTATACTTTTTTCAAGTTGTACTATTTTTATAATCTATATCATTACGTAATTAAAATTACTAATTATTTGTTTACTCCAAGAGTTTAGCGAGAATTCTTAAGAAATTATTAACAACCTCCACCTCCCTACATGCTCCTTTCTATCTATACCTTAAAAATAAATCACTACAATGCTTTTATCAATGAGCGCTGTTTATTTCTCAAAAAAAATAAAAAAATATTTTTAATATAAACCACTGGTTGTCAAACACATAAACCTCCTTATCAAAACTTATTTTCACTTTTCATAAAAAAATTTTCTACCCCCTGTCCAATTTCGCAAACCCCGATCGTAGTAGGGGTGAAAATCAATAACAATTCACTTTAAATTTATTACCATTATGAAAGAATTTATGATGCTTTTCCGTCACGAGCCTAACCCTAGTTATCAGCCTTCGCCCGAAGAAATTCAGGCCAGTATCAAACAATGGCAAGACTGGATTGGAAGCATTGCAGCCCAGGGAAAGTTTGTCAGTACCAATCAATTGGGCGAAGAAGGAAAAACCATCAAACCAGGTAATGTGGTAACCGATGGGCCTTACGCCGAACTCAAAGAAATCATTGGAGGCTACATCATTGTAAAGGCCGAAAACCTGGACGAAGCAGTAGCACTGAGCGAAGGATGCCCCATGTTTGAATATGGAGGACACGTAGAGGTTCGTAACATTATGCAAATTGAGGTCTAAACTTATTTTCACTTTTTGTAAAAAAAATTTTCTACCCCTGTCCAATTTCGCAAACCCCGATCGTAGTAGAGGTGAAAATCAATAACAATTCACTTTAAATTTATTACCATTATGAAAGAATTTATGATGCTTTTCCGTCACGAGCCTAACCCTAGTTATCAGCCTTCGCCCGAAGAAATTCAGGCCAGTATCAAACAATGGCAAGACTGGATTGGAAGCATTGCAGCCCAGGGAAAGTTTGTCAGTACCAATCAATTGGGCGAAGAAGGAAAAACCATCAAACCAGGTAATGTGGTAACCGATGGGCCTTACGCCGAACTCAAAGAAATCATTGGAGGCTACATCATTGTAAAGGCCGAAAACCTGGACGAAGCAGTAGCACTGAGCGAAGGATGCCCCATGTTTGAATATGGAGGACACGTAGAGGTTCGTAACATTATGCAAATTGAGGTTTAAAGCTACTTAAACTCAAAAGATTGCTTTGCAGACAATCTACACTACAAAGCAATCTTTTTATATCCATTTTTTATTCATCATTATCCAAATCATTAAGTAACATCTTCAAAATAAGTGTCTGATTTGGTCATATGCATGGATTGTTGGACAAGGCATTTAGCCTTTGGCAGAGCTCGGCACAGCAAAAGCTGTAGCCATCGGTTTTTGCGCTCGTAGCCCAGCTACGGGCAAAAAAAATAACGAAGTCCAGCAGTTCAGGCAGCAGAGCAAACTAGACAGTTATTGCGAACACGTTACTCAAAATACTTTGTCTTATGAAAACTGTATACAGCCCCAATACCATCCAAGAATTGACTCAAAGAATTGAAAAAATCCAAGACAACTCCAAAGCCCAGTGGGGTAAAATGAATGCTTACCAAATGCTGGTTCACTGTGTCAAAAACGAAGAAATGCTTCAGGGAAAACGAGCGTATAAACGCAATTTTATTGGTAAGATATTCGGTAAAATGGCCCTCAAGTCAATATTAAAAGATGAAGCACCTATGAAAAAAAATCAACCTACCCACCCTGATTTCATCATTACTCAAAATGGCCAAGTAGCTCAACCCAAACAACAATTGGTCGCCCTTGTACGAGAATACGAGCATTTATCAACCCGTAAAACAGAAGAATTGGTTCATCCTTTTTTTGGCAAAATGAGCCACGAACAACTAGGCAAGTATGCTTACAAACACCTCAACCATCACTTGAACCAATTTGGAGTGTAACAAGAAAACAAAAGGCCATAATGGGACTGATCGATGAGCCAGGGGCAAAAGTAAAGTTCAATATCGTTTATATCGAAAACTTGTTTAGCTTGCGCTTTTGGTTCATGATTTCAGACCAACATTACTAGAGGTAGTTACATGCAAAAACCAACTTTAATCCCCCATTTATTTCGTACTGAGTATAGTAAAATTGTGGCTGTACTTTGTAATAAATACGGATATGATTTTCTGGAGGAAGCTGAAGACATTGTCAGTGATACTTTTCTGAAAGCTTCTACCGCCTGGATCAATGGCAACCCTCCCAACCCAGGCGCCTGGCTACACAAAGTGGCCCAAAATAAAGCCCTGGATGTGTTTCGCAGAAAGAAAACTTTCAAAGAGAAGGTCTTTCCTTATATGCAAACCCAAACGGCCAGCCAACAAGACCTTGATTTTTCGGAAGAAGAAATTCTAGACAGTCAGCTCAAAATGATGTTTGTGCTCTGTAACAACGACCTACAACCTGAAGCTCAAATTAGTCTGGCTTTGAAAATATTGGGGGGATTTGGCATAGAAGAGATTGCCCATGCTTTTCTTACCAGTAAAGATACCATCAACAAACGGTTGTATCGAGCCAAACAAAAAATCAGCAACAAACCACCCGATTTTGAACTCAACCCAGACCAAATTCAGCAAGGAATTGAGTCAGTACTACGAATCATTTATCTACTCTTCAATGAAGGCTATTTTTCGTTTAGTCAAACTCAAGCCATTCGACAGGAACTTTGCCGGGAAGCGTTGAGGTTGGGGTTGTTGCTCACCCAAAACCCTTTGACCAATCTCCCTCAAGTAAATGCATTGGTCGCCTTGATGTGCTATCATGCTTCTCGCCTGGAAGCACGCGCCCAATCGCTCAATGAAACCACCGATTTTGAAGCCACTTACGCCAAACCGAGCAATCCGGAACTTGTAGAAAAAGGAGATGAGTATATGAATAGAGCTGCCCAAGGTAAGGTATTGTCTAAGTATCATCTGGAGGCGGCCATTGCGTATTGGCATACCCAACCCGAAAACGACGAAAAATGGGAGCGCATTTTACAACTGTATAACTTACTACTACAGGTAGAATATTCTCCTATGATTGCGCTCAATCGAACTTATGCTTTGGCCAAAGCCCGCAGTATCGATCAAGCCATCCAGGAAGCGCTTAAAATCAAATTAGAAAACAATCATTTGTATTTTTCTCTACTCGCCAAATTACATGAATCTAGATCCCCGAAAAAAACGCTTGATTATTTGCAAAAGGGGCTTAAACTGGCCAAAAATGAGTACGATCAAAAATATTATCAGACTCGAATCGAGGCGTTGAAAAAACGCCATCAGGAATAGGATATCGACCATTACTTGGAAATAGAGAAGATTATCGATAAGTTTGTCACATATTTATTCTTCTCAAAACCGGTAGTTTTCTGTGATTTAAAATGTGATATGTGATGTCCGGTATCTTAAAAAACATTCAAGCTTCTTTGTTCATTCTACTGTTGTTGCCAGCTTGTGTGGCCACAAAAAATACTTCCCAAAAATTATCCAGTAAACTTTCGCTCGAGATCGATACCAGTCAAGGGGTTTTTAGACAAAATCGTTGGATGGTTCTGTACGTCAAATTTACCAATAATTCGGAAGAAGCCATCACCATCCTCAAACCTTCGGTAAAATATGGTGCACAACTAGATTTTTTCAAGACCTCTATCAAGTGCCAGCAACCCAGTGTAGTTGAATGGTCGGAACCTCCATTAATCATGAGACAGGCAAGTGAATTGATAACCATCAAGGCGAAGTCTAGTGTTACATTAAAAGTTCGAGGAAATTTATATGACCTCATATGTGGCAGTAAGAAAGTTTCGGTCAAAATCCGCTATAATAGCCAAACTATTCGCGAGTGGGTGATGAAAAAATTCAATGTTGCACAAAAGCAATCTCAAGAAAACATCTATAAAAAACTCACTAAAGTGATCGTAGAAAGTCCTGAAACCGAGATTAGCCTTCATTGATGTTGATAGATACTCTAAGTGAGCTCAAACACCACTCCCCTTCCTTTGGTAAACTCCGTCACCTAAAAACAATATAACAATCGGGCAACAAAGCCTCGATTCTTCTTTTTTCCTTGATAGAAAGGAAGTTATGTTTTAAGTGTAAGTGTTGTAAGTCAACCAAGTTACCAATAAACTCCGACAGGTTAGTTAAGCGGTTGTAACTCAGGTTTAACTCGCGTAGTTCACTTAGGGATAAGAAAATAATTACTTTCCCATTTCAGAACTTTGGCACAGTC
>CALDJV010000539.1 GCA_937899305.1 uncultured Cytophagaceae bacterium | reverse complement strand
CTTATGCTTTCTTTTCCAAATCTTTCCATAAAAAAATTAGTGTACGGTTTCAAATACTTCGTTCCTTTTATCGCTCGTAGCCCTGCTACGAGCGCAAAAAGCGCCTCGTCTAACTTTGAACGATTTTACTAAACCTAGAAACTTATTTTGAACATGTTCCTAAGGCATTTCTAGTCTCATTGAGTGGTTTTATCCTGATTTAGCCATTCAATGAGACTTTTTTCGTATATTTGTCTTACCAATAGACATATAATCTCACCAAAAAATCACTCTTCTAATTTTTTTCTATCACAATGAAGTGAAACACTGGTTTTCTACGGAAAATCACAAGGTACACCCTTGGAATCAATAAAAAATTATTAAACCATCAGCTTGAAACAAATATTGCTTGGAATTTGAATGAAACAAAAGTTGCTACATATTATTGTCGCAATTGGCCTGTTGACTGTACTGGGTAATTGTAAAGCCCGTCAAAAAGATCTTCACGTACCTACTGCCAATCAAGGAGTTTTGTCTTTGAAACAATGGAACTTTGAACAAAATCCACTGATTTCATTGGAAGGTGCTTGGGAATTTTATTGGCAAAGATATTTATTTCCCCAGGATTTTCGCCAGGTTGATGGCCCCAAGCCCTATTTTGCTGATCTCCCTGGAATCTGGACTGAACATCAAATACCAAAACTGATCACCTCCCCACACGGTTATGCTACCTATCGCCTACAAATATTACTGCCATCAAACACGTCAACACTGGCCCTGAAAGTCCCCACCGTCAGTATTGCTTATAACTTATATATCAATGGTAAAAAACGATCCGTAGTAGGACAAATTGGAACTACCAAACAACAAAATACCCCCGAATACCGCCCACTAATTCTGGACATTCCTTCTGGACAAACCACGCTCGATGTAGTAATTCAAGTAGCTAATTTTCATCACCGTAAAGGAGGGCTTTGGCGACCGCTCCAGTTGGGTACCACCCAAGCCATTCACTCGGCTTGGCTAAAAACCACTATGATGGACTTGTTTCTTGTGGGAAGCATTCTGATCATGGCCCTTTATCATTTGGGGCTTTACCTGATTCATCGAAGGGAGAAATCCACATTATACTTTAGCCTGTTTTGCTTGTTTGTAGTCATCCGCATTATGACGACTGGCAATTACCTCGTCAATCATGTCATGGACTTACCACCGTTCCTCATCGTTCGTTTAGAGTACATTACCTTTTTTATGGGGGGGTTCTTTTTTGCTTCGTTTCTCTACTCTATCTTTCCCAAAGACCTGCACCTTTCGGTAGTCAGAACCTTTCAGATATCAGCCTTGGTGCTAACTCTGGTTACCATCTTTACTCCTATCATTGTATTTACGTATGCCGTACTTGCTTTTCAATTACTTACCCTTCTGGGAGGGGCATACTCGCTGGTGATACTCGTGATGGCTATTCTAAAGAAAAGAGAGAGTGCCATTGCTTTCTTGGTGGGTTGGTTCATTTTATTTGCCTCTATACTCAACGACATTTTATACACCAATTATTTGGTCGATACGGGGCACTTTGCCGGATTAGGACTTTTTTCATTCATATTTTCTCAGGCATTTTTGCTTTCATCTCGCTTTTCAAAAGCATTCAGGCAAACCGAAAAGCTTACCAAAGAACTCGACTATACCAACAAAAACCTGGAACGAATTGTGGCGAATCGAACTTCTTCTTTGCAAGAGGCCAACGAAGAACTCCAGTCGCTCAATGAGTTTAAAGAAGCCATGGCAGGTATGGTGGTACACGACCTCAAGAATCCGCTCAATGCCATTATTAATCTCACCGAACAAGTCACAATCAAAGATGCAGGTAAACAAATGCTCGACTTGATCACCAATATTTTAGACATCCAAAAACTAGAAACTGCTCAACTCAATCTTCGGCAAACTGGAGTAAATTTAAGAACGCTGGCCCACCAAGCACTCAATCAGGTAAGCTATTTGATTGAAGCCAAAGACTTGCATATCAAAAATGGCTGCACTGCAACCTATTGGGTAAATATAGATGAAGAAATCATTCAACGGGTATTGACTAACCTGCTCACCAATGCAATTAAATATACTCCTGAAGGGGGCAATATTAGTATTGAGGCCACCCTACAAAAACAACAGTTTATTAAAGTGTGGGTGAAAGACAACGGAATAGGAGTTCCAGCAGATAAGCAAGAAATGATTTTTGATAAGTTTGGCCAAGTCGAGGCGCGTCAATCTGGAGTAGCCCGAGCATCTGGCCTGGGACTTACTTTTTGTAAGCTTGCTGTAGAAGCGCATGGGGGGATCATTGGGGTTCGCTCGCTTCCAGGACAAGGAGCTGAGTTTTGGTTTACGGTTCCCCTTCAGTCTATCCAAACTATTGAAGATGCTTACGATAAAGTGGCTCGCCAGAATGTATATGGCAAAGCCAATACCACCAAACGTACTCCCAAACCTTTCAAATCTTTTGATTTTCAATTAACCTCGGAAGACAAAGCCATTATAGCTCCTTACTTGCCTGACTTTCAGCAATTAGACGTATACGAAGTAAGCGCACTTCGTCGTTTGATTGGCCAAATAGATACTCAAGATCGAGAAAACCTCCAACGTTGGCTCAAGGAAATTACTCAAGCCATGTATGCTTGTAATGAAGATAAATACTTTGCCTTGATAGGGGTCGCTTAGGAGTTGGGAGTTTTCTTTAGTCCACGGTCGACGGTCCATAGTCCACAGTTTTTTTTAGTTAGGAGTTGGGAGTCAATAGTTGGGAGTTTTATTTAGTCCACGGTCGACGGTCCATAGTCCACAGTTTTTTTAGTTAGGAGTTGGGAGCCAATAGTTGGTAGCAATTAAATGAAAAATGGAAAACGTAAAGTGAAAAGTAAGCATAGCCGAAGGTGGAACAATTAGTTTTTAGTCCATAGCCTAAACCGGTTTGCCTGTTCCTCTTTAAACTACCAATTTTAAACCCTGCGTTAAGTATTTTGTAATTCATTCATAGTCAGTGATTTATCAATTTGGTAGTTAGAAGTCCACAGTCGATGGTCCATAGTAACGCAAAGCGTAACCTTTAGTCCTGAGCATAGACAAACTAGAAATCAATCATCAACAATTAAAAATCATTAAAGTGCGTCGCTTCGCGCAACCATTTAACAATCAGCCGAAGGCGGAACAATATAACAATACAAATAGCGTAACCCGAAGCCCTGAGCGGAGCCGAAGGAACTGATAATAGAATAATCATCGCCTCGCGCAACAATTGAACAATGAGCAGAGCGGAACAATGTAACAATAAAAAAATACAACAATGAGCCGAAGGCGGAACAATAGAAAAGTTAAAACTCTCTAAAGAACTCCAAATTGGCATAAAAATTACACTTGCATTGGCGACATAACCACCGCTTAGACCAAATAATGGAAGAAAACACCTTACTTGTAGTAGATGACGATAAACAAAGCTTACAAACGATTCACTATTACCTCCAGCAAAGTACCGAAAAATACCAAGTAATGAGTGCTACCAATGGTGCATTGGCGCTGCAGGTATTAGAAAAAAGGATGCCTGAACTGATCATTACTGACTGGGATATGCCTCATATGAATGGTTTAGAGCTGATTCGACAAGTCAAAAAGAACCCAAACACCCAGCACTTGCCAATCATTATCATTACTGGTATCAATACTACTCCCGAAAACCTGCAGGAAGCACTCGGCACGGGAGCTGATGATTTTTTGCGTAAACCACTCAACTATGTAGAACTACAGGCCCGCACTGCCTCTATACTCAAGACTTACCGTTATATGCGTATCATTGCGCAGCAAAAACAAGACATTGCTGCCCAAAAACACCGAGAACTAAGTAGTAAAACGGTAGAACTTATTCAAAAAAGAGAGTTTTTAATTGAAATTCAGGATAAAATAAATGCCGTATTACCTCAACTAAAGGGTACTCCTAAAAAACAGGTTCAGAGGATAGAGCGGTCCATCCAAAGTAACCTGAATATGCAAAAATCCTGGGAAGTGTTCAAAGTACACTTTGATAATGTACACCCTTATTTCTT
>CALDJV010000538.1 GCA_937899305.1 uncultured Cytophagaceae bacterium | reverse complement strand
TTTTTTTGTGTTTTCTCTACCTTAGAGTGGGTGCAACTAGACGGGAGCATGACAATAGGAGTTACCTTCATCATCCTGATGTAGTTTGCCTGCAAGAACAACAATACTCCTATAATACTCTACACTAAACAAGAAAAAGACGCTTACTCACAATAACACTGAAATAGTTTGTGAGTTTATAGATATTAGTTTAACTGAGCATCTGTTTAAGTCATCGTTTATTTGACTTCACAGTTAAACTTACAGTTACATCATAGTTCGTAATCCAAAGTGGATTGGACGCTTTGCTCCGATTCACTTTTTTATTTTACCCTCTTTCATTTTATTTCTCTCCACATTATCTTTTACAAAAACAGACCATCGCTACAAACTCTCCCCATGCTGTCAATCTAAGAAAAGACACAAAACTCACGAGGGTATATTTGAGACCACGAATGGCTACAGCCCAATGTCGTTTAGTTAGCAGAAAAATATTGATTCACGTATCATTTTCGGTGGTCTCCCTTCGGCAAGACCACCGAATTGGACGTGCGTGTATATCAGGTTTTCATGATCACTGACTACTTCTCCTCATTTGGTCTTACTGATAAGGAGACCAAATGAAACCAACCCCGAATCGTGAGCTGACCTGAGTCATTCTAAAGGCCATTTCCTTCGTTATCCGACATTCGATGATCGATATTCAAAATTCATTTTTACCACAGTAGTTCTTAACTTAATGACATTGGGGTACAGCCATACCGAGCTCAACGAGGTTCAATGACGATGAATTGTTGAATAATATAGCGTTTCAATACTTGCAAACCCGAATAAAGGAGGGTAGTAAAGAGGTAATAGGCAGGGTAATCAATTGTATTAACTGGAATAGAATCTAAATATAACGATAAAACTATCCCAAGCTTTGCACAGGCAGGCTTGGGATAATCTTTAAAGTAATGTATTATTCGGCTTTTTCACCTTCTTTTTTCTCCCCTTCTTTGGCATCGCCTTTTTTAGCGTGTTCAGCCTTCATTGCTTCATGATCCTTTTTCATTTGATCATGGTCGCTATTCATTTTATCATGATCTTGCTTGGCACGCTCGTGATCTTTTTTCATTTGCTCGTGCTCCTTGGTCATGGTCGCCTTGTCTACTTTGCCAGAAGCATGGTTTTTTACCAACTCACTGTGCTTGGCTAACAATGCCGTGTGCGCTTCTACTAATTTTTTATGGGCACTGATCATCTCCTGGTGCTTGGTTTCCATGGCAGCATGTGCCTCATCAGGCTCATCACCTACCATCTTCTTGTGATCTTCCACCATTTGGGTGTGTAATTTCTCCATCGCCTCATGGCCCTTTTCCATATCGGCATGCTCTTTCTCCATGGTTTCATGGTCGGCTACCATTGCCTTATGTTCTTCAGTTTCAGCAGGGTTACCACCTCCGCAAGAAAATAGCACCAAGCTGAAAGCAAAGGCTATCATTAGATTTAAATATTTCATTCTCATAATTTAAGATTATTATTTTATAATATGTAATATCATGCAAGCTTCGGTATTCCTATCAAAATATCAAAATAAATAGCAAAAAAGCGTACCCCTGATTAGGAATACGCTTTTTCGTTTTACTTTTTACTTATTTAGTCCTAGTCCCTACTTCACCGCAATTGGGTCTGGGTTTCCATCAGGATCATTACTTACTGTTCCGTCTGTGCTGAGGTTGGTGCTTCCTTTCAACAATAACAAACCAGCTACGTGAGGACTTGCCATAGAAGTACCACTAATGGTATTGTATCCACCATTGATCCAGGTAGAATTAACATTTAATCCAGGAGCAGCAAAATCTACCGCGCTTCCATAGTTAGAACCATCATTTCTACCAGGCCATCTTACTACAAAGTTATCATTGATATCCATAGCAGAAACAGTTACCACGTTGGTATAGTTTAAACGAGCAGGAGATACATTGTTAGCGTTTTGTCCTTCGTTACCAGCTGCCAAGGCAACCAAAACACCTTGATTGGCTAGGTTTCTTACTGCATTATCTACAGCATTAGAAGCTCCTCCTCCTAAACTCATGTTGGCTACATCACCCGCTGAAGCATTGGCGGCTACATAGTCGATTCCATCAATGATATCAGAGTTAGAACCGCTTCCATTTGAACCTAGTACCTTCACTCCTACCACGGTAGCGTTGTAGGCTACTCCAACTACACCATTGCCATTGTTTTTGGCCGCGATTGTTCCAGCTACGTGAGTTCCGTGACCGTTACCATCATTAGGATCGGTATCATTACCAATTCTCCAGATCCACCAATAAATACCCGCAAAAGATACACTACGGCTTACGTCTACATTCAAATCTGGGTGATCTAAATCCACTCCAGTATCAATTACCCAAGCAGTTTTGCCAGAACCGTTGGCGCTACCTACTCGGTCAATCCCCCAAGGAGTATTTTGAGCAAACATCATGTTGGCATTGCTCTTGTTTACTTTGTAGTTGATAGACATAATGCGATCAGGCTCCACTGAGGCAACTCTTGGGTCGTTTTTCAAGCTTTCGGCTTGCTTTTCAGTAAGTTTGGCAGCAAACCCTTGCAAAGCAGTTCCATAAGCTTTGTAGATGTTCTTTGCGGGCAAATTAAACTCTGCTTTCAGCAAATCAGCTCCAAAACTCTTGACTGCAGCCTTTCTGCCCGCAAAATCTTTGCTGGCAAGACCTAGACGTTGGGTTTGACTTTTTAATTGTACGATATAAATACCGGGGATAACATCTCCAGACTTTAATGAAGATGGATTTACGGTGATTTTGAATTCTCCTGGTGCTTCAGGAGCCACCTCTTTTTGGTTTTTACAAGCAGTAAAAAAAGTAATGGTAATTAGGGTAATAACTAGATGTTTAATCTTAAACATAAGCAATAATGATTTAGTGTAATATGATATAATTCGGATCGTATTGGAAATAGCTATTTCGCTCACAACATTATTACTTATGCATCTATATTGCAAATACAATGGGTATACAAAAAGTAAACTTCAGCAATAGTTCGCTTTTAAAAAAGTAAACTTAATGCAAATACCCATCATTTGGTTAATAGGACATTCTAAAGTATAAAATTCTTTAAACCAGAACTTTATAAGTTAAAATACTTGAATTAACCCTTATAAAAATCTTTTTAACAAAGTGAACAAGGTGTTCTTTTTTTTAATTGAAGGAAAATTTTTAAAATCCTGTATTACTATTTTAATCAAATACTTATTTGGCCAAGTAGTCTTGATTAACGTAAGCCAAAAACTCTTTACGGACTTCTCGATCCTTGAATTTCCCTCCATATTCTGCAGTCAATGTGCTACTCTCGGTGTCCTGAATACCCCGTGATTCTACACATAAATGTTTGCTTTCTACCACCACTGCTACATCCTCAGTTTCCAAGACACTTTTCAATTCCTCGAAGATCTGACGGGATAGTCGCTCTTGCACCTGTGGACGACGCGCAAAATAATCTACAATTCGATTGATTTTAGAAAGGCCTATTACTTTATCACCAGCAATGTACCCTACGTGTGCTTTGCCAATAATAGGTAGAAAATGGTGCTCACAAGAAGAATATAGCGTGATGTTTTTCTCTATTAACATTTCACCATATTGATACTTGTTGTCAAATACTTTAGCATTTGGCTTATTCTTAGGATCCAAACCTTTGAAAATTTCCTTTACATACATTTTGGCTACTCGGTTTGGGGTTCCACTCAAACTATCATCAGTAAGGTCCAAACCCAGCGTATGCATAATTTTCCCAAAGTATTCTTCTATCAATTTTATTTTGGCCTGATCATCCAACAAAAAAGCGTCATCTCGCATAGGAGTATCATAGGAAGTAGCCACATGCAAATCTCCTATCTCATCAATGTTCAGTTCATTGAGCTTTTCTTGTATCATGCTATATTATTTAGTAGTTAAACTTTCATTTTTTTGCAATATTATTACATTTGCAACGATATTGCATTTAAAATTGTTCAATGATTTCTCAAAACGCTACCGACGATCATTTCCTATATACCAAAAAATGGGAGGACTTGGTTGAAATACAACAACCTCACCGAAATTTGGTCATTTTGGAACGCTCCCTATCTACTGATCTTGCCGATTTTCTTTTTTTATTACAAAAAGAAGAACAAGTGCCTACTATCCAGCAAACACTACCACTGCACCGTATCAAATCTGTACTTCAACAACACTTACAACCGTTTTATCACCTCAATGTACGTGGTTATCAAGCATTGATAGAAGATGTTTATCAACTAGCGCTACAGTTCTCTCAACTTGTAAAACAACAAGAAGTCAAGGTCTATTTTACCAAAATTCAAGATGGTATGTGTCGCCTATTCCATACCGATGCCAACCAACTCCGGTTACTATGTACTTATTGGGGGCCTGGTACACAATGGGTAGACAATAGTAACATATCCTTGCATACAATAAGTTCAAATTCAAATGCAGATCGCATCAACGATTTGTCAAAAGTATTCAATGTTAGCGCTTATGATGTCGCTATTCTGAAAGGTGCATTGCATGACCAACTGGATACCAACGCCCTCATGCATCGAAGCCCTCCCCTCGAAAATAACGAATGCAGATTATTGCTTAGGCTAGATACTGAAAGTATTTTGTAACCGTACAGTGATATATATTATAAAAATCATTCTATCTACCTTTTTGTCTATACCAAAGGCAAGTAATACCTGGGGTGGTTTTCAATATTTTTTTAGGATATTGCAAAAGCAATGTCTTTTCCCAACGTTGGTACTTATGACAGAAGGCATTTGTGTAAAAAAATGACCATTCAGGTAAAAACACAAACCCATCATTTACAACCAGAAAAGTTACTCTTTGCCAGTCCAGTATTTCCCTAACCGGAATCCACAAATTATTCAATGGTTTTAAGCAATTTATGAAATAATGCTTCAGAATATGAACCCCAAAAATTGGCTATACATTTTACCAATTTCCTTTGTCTGTCTATTGTTAATTGGGGCGTTTCCTCGTCTTTTTCAACCCAAGGCATCACCTGTTTCAAACAATGAGGAAGGCATCGTTATAAAGCCAGAAAACAACTCTGACGCCGATTTGCCTGAAGAGACCCAACCAAACGATAGTGTTTGCCCCATTAACCCGGAGGATAGCGCTTCAAAGGCCGATACGCTTTGGAAAGCATTCAAACGGAAACCACAATCAAAAGCTTGGAAAGCTTTTTTTGATATTGAGTATGAACATAAAGGCGCTTATGGCTATTACCCCAAATTCAAAGCCCAACATTGGCAATTTCATAACAAAGCAATTGAGTTATCGGGTTATATGTATCCTTTGACGCAGGATAAAAAGCAAACGTTTTTTATGCTTTCGTTCTACCCCATTCAGCAGTGTTTCTTTTGCGGGGGAGCAGGGCCCGAATCTATTGTAGAAGTCAACAGTCCCAAGGGCATTCGTCTAAGTAGTAAACGTATCAAAATAAAAGGTAAATTAATGCTCAATACTAAAATTCCAGAAAGATTGTTCTATATTTTGAATGATGCAACAACGATAAACTAGCCACATTGATGCTCATGCAGCCACATTGCATATCACGTTATTTTTTTTATCTTTGTTTTATTGGAAAAGTTTTGAAAATACACTATTCATTTTGAACTATCATAAACAATACCTGGGTTACAATACAAACAAATTGTACAAGCTCAGGTTTTTTATTATCAATTAATGTATAAAAATCAGTCTTTCCACTGAGGTTGTTTATGTATGTGCTACAAAATACACTATAAACCAATGAAAAAAATACGCATCGTATTAATCTGGGGGCTCATTGCAATCACGCAGATGGCCTTCATCACTCCAGTATCTACTCCCCAACCCACATCGGGTGAAAAAGACATTTGGCTTAAATTGATGAAGATAAAATGGGTAGAGAAATACAATAGAAAGTATAAAACCCATATGCTTTACCCAAAATTCAATAAATCGGTTTTGGCACTAGATGGTAAAACCATTACCATTGAAGGGCATTTGATTCCTACCGAACTGTACGCCAGTGACGGTAAGTTTGTAGTACTATCAGCGCTCCCTTTCAAAAGCTGTTATTTCTGTGGTGGAGCAGGTCCAGAAAGCGTAATGGAAGTACACCTCAAAAGAAAGCGTACTACTTTTCATAGTAAAAAAATTACTTTCAAGGGCCGTCTGGAACTCAACCACAACGACCCCGATCATCTCATCTACCTCCTGAAAGATGCAGTGCAAGTAATTAAGTAACGCGTTCGCAATAACTGTCCGGTTTAGTTTTACTCCTCTTCGCTACACTTCGTTGCTTTTATTGCCCGTAGCCCTGCTACGAGCGCAAAAAGCGCCTCATTTAGCTTTGAGTAATTTCACTAAAACCTCGACACTTATTTTGAAAAGCGTTACTAAGTAACGTAATATCACCAAATCGGACATTTATTCGGAAAGATCACTTCATCGAAGCATTCATTTGTGTAATGCACGATTCACAGTAAATAAAGGGTGAAATAAGCCATTTTTATAGTTCATAATGTGTCCAGAAAGTCGTTCATAAATCACTTTTGCAACGATAATCATTCTGCAACACAAATTCTTTTGCAACATTATTGCATTTACGCAGAATTTCAGTACCTTTGAA
>CALDJV010000537.1 GCA_937899305.1 uncultured Cytophagaceae bacterium | reverse complement strand
AATTGTAATGACCGCGGAAAAACAAAACATCGTTGTTCAGTTTCACTCAAGTCCACTGTTTTTGAATACGTTAGAGGATTTAGAGGACTTTTTCAAGGGTAAAAAAAAGAAGTTTTTCCAGACTAAATTTTACATCCAGGAGCGTAAAAAACGCCAAATTTTGGTGGAAGACGATTTGAGCCCGATAGGAGGCAAGTGGAGCTTCGATGCCGAAAACCGTAAAAAATATCCTCGAAAAAAAGTACCACCCCAGGTGCAGTTTCCCGATACCAATGCCTTTTATGAAGAAGCCAAAACCTACACCAAACAACATTTTAGTGATCATCCAGGGCTGCTAAGCAATATGCCATTGTATGCCACCAATTTTGCCGATGCTGAAGCTTGGTTACAGGCATTTTTGGAGCAACGATTCATCGAGTTTGGCCCTTACGAAGATGCCATTGTGCAAGAAGAAAGTATTTTGAATCACAGTGTACTTACGCCCATGCTCAATGTGGGTTTGCTTACTCCTCAACAAGTATTAGACAAAACCCTAGAATTTGCCCAACAACAAACTGTTCCGATCAATTCTTTGGAAGGTTTTGTGCGCCAGATCATAGGTTGGCGAGAATTTATCCGTGGGGTATACCAATACAAGGGCTCCGAAGAACGCACCAAAAACTATTGGGGGTTTACCCGTAAGATACCAGCTTCGTTTTATGACGGAACCACCGGAATTTTGCCGATTGATGTGACCATTAAAAAAGTATTGAAAACAGGTTACTGTCATCACATTGAGCGCTTGATGGTATTGGGTAACTTTATGGTGTTGTGTGAGTTTGACCCCGACGAAGTATATCGGTGGTTTATGGAGTTATTCATTGATGCTTATGACTGGGTGATGGTGCCCAATGTGTATGGAATGAGCCAGTTTGCCGATGGTGGATTGATGTCTACTAAACCCTACATCAGTGGGAGTAATTATCTAATGAAAATGAGTAACTACAAAAAGGGCGATTGGCAAGCCAATTGGGATGCGCTGTTTTGGCGATTTATGCATCTACACCGCGATTTTTTCCAGAAGAACCCCCGTTTGGGAATGTTGGTTAAAAGTTTTGATAAGATGGAGGAGGCAAAACGAATTGGTTTATTGGGTACTGCTGAAGAATACCTAACAAGTCTAAATGAGGAGTAGTTGAGTCAAAAATTGAATAGAGTAATTAAATTTTGGAGCTTTTTTACTAGCTTTGAAATTCTTTTTTTGATCTTTGGTTCCGCCTACGGTTAATGGCTGCATTGCTAAATTGTTGTATGGCTGCGCGATGCGATAATCTATTTCTATTGCTCCGCTGCGCTCATTGTTGCATTGTTAAATGGTTGCGCGAGGCGATATAATAACTATTGATTTTTGATGGTTGATTATTTAGTGATGTACCAGAAACTGTGGACTAAAAACGGCTCATTGTTGCATTGCTAAATGGTTACGCGAAGCGACGTATTATTTTTCATTCTTGTCCTGACGAAGGAAGAACCGACCAAAGGGAGCTCTGCGAAGCTAATCTGTTTTTCACTTTTTATTCAATTAATGTACTATGGACGTTAAAACTAAAAAAACTACCAACTACTGACTACGAACTAATAAAAATAAAACTTATTTTTACCAATTACTCATTCATTCAATTTTAATCAACCCCTCCAATGCTAGCCAAAACCTACGGAAGTGCGGTATATGGTGTCAATGCCTATCTTATTACCATTGAAGTAAATGTAACTCAAGGAACCAAATATTTTATGGTGGGTTTGCCTGACAATGCAGTCAAAGAAAGTCAGCAGCGAATTGAGTCAGCCATCAAATACCTGGGATACAAAATGCCTCGTCAAAAAACAGTCATCAATATGGCACCAGCTGATATTCGAAAAGAAGGTGCCGCGTATGACCTTCCTATTGCCTTGGGGATCATGGCTGCTTCAGATCAGTTAACTCCTGAATTGTTAGACAAGTATGTGATCATGGGAGAGTTGGCGCTTGATGGAGGATTGCGGCCCATCAAAGGGGTGCTCCCCATTGCCATTGAGGCCCGCAAACAAGGCTACAAAGGGTTTATCTTGCCCAAAAGCAACGCCCAGGAGGCGGCCATCGTCAATAACCTGGATATCATCGCGATAGATTCTTTGCAGGAGGCTGTAGAGTTTTTGAATGGAACTACTCCGGTTTCGCCAATGGAAAGTAATACCAGGGAGGTGTTTTTCGATACATTGAACAATTACGCGGCTGATTTTGAGCATGTACAAGGCCAGGAAAACATCAAGCGGGCGTTGGAAATTGCGGCAGCTGGTGGACATAATGTGATTATGATTGGCCCTCCCGGAGCTGGAAAAACCATGTTGGCCAAGCGCTTGCCTTCTATCTTACCTCCATTGACCCTACACGAGGCACTCGAGACTACCAAAATACATTCGGTGGCTGGAAAAATGCCCGCCAATTCATCGTTGATTTCGGTTCGGCCCTTTCGAGCTCCTCATCACACCATAAGCGATGTAGCATTGGTAGGAGGGGGAGGAGTTCCGCAGCCTGGAGAGATTTCCTTGTCGCACCATGGGGTATTGTTTTTAGACGAATTACCCGAGTTTAAACGGAGTGTGTTGGAGGTATTGCGTCAACCACTGGAAGAACGTAGAGTGACCATCTCCCGGGCGAAACTTTCGGTAGATTTTCCAGCCAATTTTATGCTCATTGCCAGTATGAATCCTTGCCCTTGTGGGTTTTACAATCACCCTGATAAAGAATGTGTGTGTGGGCCAGGCGTGGTACAAAGGTATTTAAACAAGGTAAGTGGACCATTGTTAGACCGCATTGATCTGCACGTAGAGGTCACCCCGGTTTCTTTTGATGAAATGACTGCGTTACGCAAAAGCGAAACCAGCGAAAGCATCCGCGAGCGAGTAATCAAGGCTCGGGAAATTCAAACGGAACGATTTCAACAAAAAAAGGAGGTTCATTCAAATGCAATGATGCCTTCTCCGATGGTCAAAGAGGTATGTGTCATCAATCAAGCTGGAAAAACTTTACTCAAAACTGCTATGGAACGTTTAGGGCTTTCGGCTCGAGCTTATGACCGTATTTTAAAGGTATCGCGTACCATTGCTGATTTAGCCGATAGCGAAGAAATCAAAATAGAACATTTGGCCGAAGCCATTCAATACCGGAGCTTAGACCGGGCCAATTGGGCGGGGTAGTTTACATTTTTGTTACATGGTTATATTGTTCCGCTTCGCTCATTGCTCTATGGCTAAATGGTTGCGCGAAGCGACGTATTGATTATTAATGTTTAATTGTTGATTAACTGAGCCTTGGCGAGCTAATTGTTCCGCCTTGCGCTACTGTGGACTATGGATCGTTGACTATCGACTAAAAAAACTACCAACTAAAAAAAATATTTCTCAAAACAAACAACAAAAAGATGGAAGAGGCAAACCAGTCTGAAGAACCAAAAGCATCTTGGGATACTTACATTGCCAGTTACGAAGAAGGAAAACCAGGCATCACGACCCTAAGAATGGATTTAATCGAGCACGCTCCAATCGAGGAATTTCCTCATTTGCTCGTCATTGGATTTGCTTTTGATGGGCAACCCGACAGTGGTTTTCCAAAAGAAGAAGAGCGAGATAACATTTATGAGACTGATGATGCCATCATTGATTTTATGTCGTCCAATACCAACAGCATCCATGCAGGGTCATTTACTTACGACAGCAAGCGGTTGAGTTACTTTTACCTCAACCATCCTAATGACATTGAATCTCAAATTGAGCAATTTTCCAATACCCAATTGCCCGAAGTAGAACTCTTCGTTGATTTGGAAGAAGACAAAGCCTGGGAAAGCTATTTGAAATTCTTGTATCCTAGTGACGATATTTTACACTATATGCATGATCGTGACGTAGTGATGCAACTTGAGCAACAGGGTGACGTTTTAGAGACTCCTCGGCGAGTAGATCATTGGGTTTATTTTAAAGATATGGATGACTTGGGACGCTTCTCAGCTGAAGTGGCCAAGCTAGGTTTTCAAACAGAAGACATCAACGAAACCAGTCAGGAAGCACAGCCCTATCAGCTGGGAGTATGGCGAGAAAATGTGGTGGAGTTGGATACGATTTATGGAGTGACGTCCGAATTACGAGAAATGGCCCAAAAATTTAATGGTGCTTACGATGGTTGGGAAACAGAGGTTGTTCGCCCCAAAGAAGTGTAAAACCCTTGTTGTCAATATTAAAACCTGTTATTTCTCAGACTTTAGTCCTATTTTTGCGTTTGTAACTGAATTTTGTGCGCATGAAAAAACTCATTAGTTGGATAATCAGAAGAGTACCTCGTAAATATTTACAAGTCATAAGCCCACTTGCGCTTAAAGTATTGGCGGTATTTTATCGGGGAAAAAACGTGACCTGTCCGGTTTGTGGCAGTAGTTACAAAAAGTTTTTACCATATGGAAGAGGAGCATCTGCCCGAAACAATGCCTTGTGTCCCAACTGTTTATCTCTGGAAAGACATCGACTGATGCATTTGTATTTGAAAGAAAAAACGAATTTTTTCAAAGATAATCTCAAAGTATTGCACATTGCTCCGGAGGCTTGTTTTATCAAGCGTTTTGACAAAATGCCAAACCTCGACTATATTACAGCAGACCTGGAATCGCCTTTAGCTAAAGTAAAAATGGATGTACATGACATTCCATTCGACGAAGGCACTTTTGATGTGGCGTTTTGCAACCATGTAATGGAGCATGTGACCGATGATGTAAAAGCAATGAGCGAAATTCATCGGGTACTCAAGCCCGGTGGATGGGCCATTATTCAAGTACCATTTATGGAAGAAGGACTGGAACTTACTTACGAAGATGCGTCCATTACGAGCCCATCCGAACGTTTCAAAGCCTTTGGTCAGGAAGACCATGTGCGTATGTATGGAACAGACTACGGATTGCGACTTCAGCAGGGAGGATTTGAAGTAGTAGAAGATGATTATGTAACTCAGCTTGACCAAAATCTGATAACGAAATATTCGTTACCTGCCCAAGAAATCGTATATTTGTGTAAAAAAAACTAGGCTTTTATTTTTGCTGCGTATCCCTATATAGAATATATTATAGAAACTAAGTAAAACTACAAAAATAACTTAATCCATTTAGCTGATCTCTAGCCACTATACTTCGTCAAAAAATAGTGCAAATAGCGCTGCTATTAGCCAATTTTTTAGACTTGTCTAGCGCCAAGGTATTGCACTAAATTTGGATTAGCTTATTTATTCCGTTTTACTAACTTTATCTAACCAAATCTAGTTAGATAGTAAATTAGAGCGTATAACTAACATTTTGATGGCAAAGATCACTAAAAAAATTAACGAGCTGGTAAGCGAAAATTATGTGTATGCCTCAGTACTACATTATTTCGGAATTCAGTTTTATAACTATGCTGAAGATACCTTGGCTCAGGTATGTAAAGCCAAAAACCTAAATGTAGACAAGGTTGTAAGTAGTCTGGAAGCAGTACATCATCCTCCCCAAGACTTGCCTCTGAATGAATACCCAGTAGATTTGATTATAGAATACCTCCGTCACGCTCATTACATATTCATCAATGAAAAATTACCCTATGTGGCGTCATTGATTGAAAATCTTGATCCCGAAAAGATTGGTCACGCGCACACCATTCGAGATTTACAGTTGTTGTTTCCGCTTTTTACCGATGATTTTATCCATCATATTCACGAAGAAGAAGATACTTTCTTTCGTTATGTAATGCTACTACAAAGAGCTGCAGTGGGTAAGGCCAATTTGGCCCAGTTATATTACGAAATGGAAAAAAAACAAATCCACTTATTGGCAGTAGAGCATGATACACACGATGACGAGATGGAAGGCATTCGGGACATCACCAATAACTATCATCTAAATCCAGACGCGCATCTGCATTTGAGGGTGCTTTTTTTGGAGTTGCAAGCTCTAGAAAAAGATTTACAAGTGCACGCTGGAGTAGAAAACCAGATTTTGTTTCCTAAGGCCTTGCAATTGGAGCAGCAGGTAAAACAAAAAATGAAAGATAACAAACAGTGGAATTAATGTAATTCAAGTACTGGGGTACATCTCGATTCATTGGGTAAATTTTTCCATTGTATTTTAAAATCAAATTGATATGTCGCGAATAGTAGCCATCGACTATGGCACCAAAAGGGTAGGATTGGCTACCACCGATCCATTAAAAATTATTGCCACCGCCCTTGATACAATCCATTCCAAAGATGTGATTCAGTTTTTGAAGGATTACCACGCACAAGAAACCATTGATAAGTTTGTAATAGGTATGCCCAAAAAACTAGACGGAAGCGACACCAATGCAACCCGCCACGTCAAGGTATTTATCAACCTATTGAAAAAGAATTTTCCTGACCACGAAGTAGTGACCCACGATGAGCGTTTTACCTCTAAAATGGCGCTGGATGCGATGATACAAGGGGGGACGAGCAAGAAATATCGTCGGGAAAAAGGCAATATTGATAAAGTAAGTGCAGTGATTATATTGCAGTCTTATTTGGAATCCCTCGTTTGATCAAACAATCAAACTGATAGACGATTTAGTAACGTTTTCAAAATAAGTGTCGAGTTTTAATGAAATTACTCAAAGTTAAA
>CALDJV010000536.1 GCA_937899305.1 uncultured Cytophagaceae bacterium | reverse complement strand
TAAAGGAAGAAATGTGGGAGTATACTAGCATTTAGATCAATTACATCCAAATATGATCTGATGACTCAAATAATATGGCTATGTGGGTGGGGAACACATTGTGGAGCCTAACCACATAACCAACTCATTATGAGGTTTTAAGTCATCAATACCGGCTTATAAGCCTCAAGGTTTTTCAAGGCAATTCCGGTACCTCTTACTACAGCTCTTAGTGGATCATCGGCAATATGAATCGGTAATTTGGTTTTCAAGGCCAAACGTTGATCCAAGCCTTTCAATAAAGCACCACCACCCGTTAGGTAAATACCGTTGTTGTAAATATCGGCGGAAAGTTCTGGTGGAGACATCTCCAAGGTTTTGAGCACCCCGTCTTCTACCTTCGAAATAGACTTGTCCAAACAAAAAGCAATCTCAGAATAACTTACTCTAATGGTTTTAGGAATCCCTGTCATCAAGTCACGACCTCTTACCTCATAATCGGCTGGAGGATCATCCAGTTCGGCCATGGCCGACCCTACTTCCATTTTGATACGCTCAGCAGAGCGCTCTCCAATGAGTAGGTTATGCTGACGACGCATATAATTCAAAATATCCTGAGTAAACACATCTCCAGCGGTTTTGATAGATTGTTCACACACAATACCTGAAAGCGCAATAACAGCAATCTCAGTAGTACCTCCTCCAATATCTACAATCATAGAGCCTACTGGCTCATCGATGTTAATGCCTATACCAATCGCCGCAGCAATGGGTTCGTGAATCATGTATACTTCACGAGCGCCACAGTGTTCAGAAGAATCTTTTACAGCTCTTTTTTCTACTTCGGTAATTCCAGAAGGAATACAAACCACCATTCTATACGAAGGGGTAAAAAAACGACTTCCTGAATTTACCATTTTAATCAACCCACGAATCATTTGTTCAGCAGCGGTAAAATCGGCAATTACCCCGTCTTTGAGTGGGCGAATGGTTTCTATTTCTCGGTGAGTTTTTTCGTGCATTTGCATGGCTTGCTTGCCAATTGCGATGACTTTGCTATTCTTGCGATCTATTGCAATGATAGAGGGTTCATCAACCACCACCTTGTCTTTGTGGATGATCAGGGTGTTGGCAGTACCAAGGTCGATGGCGATATCGCCAGTAAAAAAATCAAATAGTCCCATGGTAATCTTACAAAAAATTAAAACTTTTCTCCACTATCGGGGGCTTGGTGTTGGAAATATTCACCGTAGGTGTGGTGGGTTTCCCTAAATGTCCGGTAGTGTGAGCTTACTAATAAAGTTAAATGGAATAGCCAACCGTGATGTACAAAATTACTAAAGTACTGATTTACTACATCCGTAAATATATGAATAAAAATCGTAGCAACATAAAACACAACGAATGTGCCTAAAAAAACAGGTGAAATTACCTACGATAGATTACCTGATTATCAATGCTTAAAGTGTCTTACTCCCGTAAATACCATGGCCATATTCTGAGCGTCGCAGAAGTCAATCGATGCCTGATCTTTGATAGAACCACCGGGTTGGACGACCGCCGTAATGCCCGCCTCGTGCGCAATTTCTACACAATCAGGAAATGGGAAAAAGGCATCAGAAGCCATCACTGCTCCGTTTAGGTCAAACCCAAAATGCTTGGCTTTCAAAATGGCTTGCTTCAGTGCATCTACCCTTGAAGTTTGCCCTACTCCGCTGGCACACAGTTGATTATCTTTTACCAATACAATGGTGTTGGACTTGGTATGCTTCACAATTTTGTTGGCAAACAAGAGCGCTTGTACTTCCTCTGAGGTAGCCTCTTTTTTGGTAACCGTTTTTAAATCAGCCGCAGTTTCGATGCTCAAATCTCGGTCTTGACCAATGACTCCGTTCAACAAAGTTTTAAATAAGGGTTCAGTAGGTAGATTGGTTTTCTTTTGAAGCAAAATACGTTTTTTCTTACCTTTTAGAATTTCAAGCGCCTCGTTGCTAAAATCAGGCGCAATCAATACTTCAAAAAACAATTGGTGTAATTCTTCCGCCGCTTCTTTGTCTACAGTTTGGTTGGTAACCAATACGCCTCCAAAAGCAGAGATGGGATCGCCAGCTAAGGCACGCAAGTAGGCATCTTTAGACGAGTTCCCAATGGCGATGCCACAAGCATTGGTATGTTTTAGAATGGCAAAGGCAGTCACCGTAGTATCAAATTCTTCCATCAATGCGACTGCGGCATCTATGTCTACCAAGTTGTTATACGAAAGCTCTTTGCCGTTGAGTTGGTCAAACATTTCGCTCAAATCACCATAAAAATGGCCTTGTTGGTGAGGGTTTTCGCCGTAACGCAATGTTTTTGCCGCACGAATACTTTGCTTAAGTCGAGGGAGGGCAATGGCTTCATCAGCATTGAAGTAATTAAAAATGGCCGTGTCGTAGTGAGAGCTGATGTCAAATGCTTGTGCTGCCAAACGCTTGCGGTCGGCTAAGGTAGTAGCGCCCTGATTTTGCTTAAGCAATGCTTCAAAATCTTCGTATTGCTCTCGTGAAGCCAAAACGGCTACATCTTTGAAGTTTTTAGCTGCTGCTCGAATCAGCGAAATACCTCCAATATCAATCTTCTCAATAATATCGGCCTCGCTGGCTCCCGAAGCAACGGTATCCTCAAAGGGATATAAATCTACAATGACCAGGTCAATAGAGGGGATATCATACTGGGTAATTTGCTCAGTATCTTGAGCTTCATCGCGGCGGGTAAGAATACCACCAAAAACCTTTGGGTGAAGGGTTTTTACCCGACCTCCCAGAATAGAAGGGTATCCAGTGAGATCTTCTACGGCATGTACTGATACTCCCGCATCTTGAATAAATTTTTGGGTACCACCAGTAGAATATATCTTAACACCATATTGATCTAATAATTTGACAATATTGTCTAGTTTTTCCTTATGGAAAACAGAAATGAGGGCAGATTCTATTTTTTTCAATGTAATCTAAGGTTTTGGAGGTTTGTATATGCCTGGATGACAGTTATTGTGGTATCACTCGCTCAAAAACTGACCATAAGTAGACTTTGAAACAAGTGATGATTAACTGCTTGAAAACTAGGGTTTTAAATTCTAGTTGAGTCAGACTTTTAATTAAGGCGCAAATTTACATGTTTTTTTATGGATTGGATAGCTTTTTTACCAATTGTTCTACCACTTCTGGAAAGTGTTGATGTTCAAGGGCTTGTACTTTTTTAGCAACATCATCTGGAGTGTCCTGAATCGTTACTGGACATTGTTTTTGAAAAATAATTTTGCCCTCATCATACGCTTCGTTGACGTAATGGATGGTAATGCCTGATTCTTTTTCTTGATTGGCTACCACTGCTTCGTGTACCCGCATTCCATACATGCCTTTGCCTCCGTATTTGGGAAGCAACGCTGGATGTATGTTGACAATCTGGTCTGGAAAAGCCACCACGAGGTTTTGAGGGACCAACCATAGAAACCCGGCCAGTACAATCAGGTCGATGGCCTGTTGTTTGAGCAATTGTACAACTTCGTCACTATCGTAAAAATGGGCTCTTTGAATGACCTGGGTAGGTACTCCAAAGTTTTGGGCCCGATCCAATACCTTGGCTTTAGGTTTATTAGATACGACCAAAACCACCCGAGCCTCAGGATGTTGGTCAAAATGGTCCATTAATTTCTGAGCATTCGTTCCACTTCCGGAAGCAAAAATGGCAATGTTTTTCATTCTATAGTTTTTTAGTTTTCTTTAGTCCACAGTCTCTCTAGTTAGTAGTTGGTAGTCAGGAGTTGGTAGTTTTATTTAGTCCATAGTCCACGGTCGATGATCCATAGTTTTTCTTTAGTTGGTAGAAATTAAATGAAAAG
>CALDJV010000535.1 GCA_937899305.1 uncultured Cytophagaceae bacterium | reverse complement strand
GGTCAACTGCTTGAAAATGCAAGTGTTATAAAAAAAACATAGTGCGTTTAGTCTGTTTAGTGCTGGAGTTACTGGAGTAAAACTCAAAGGACAGCGAGGAGATGGTTCTTTACAGAGTGTTACCTGGATAGATGACAAATACATTCCTGCCTATGAAATGAAAATACTAGCAGGGCGAAATTTTGTTACGGATGCTGCAGCTGAAAATGAAAAACAAGTGATTATCAACGAATCCTCAGCGAAACTATTTGGTTATCGTCCTCAAGATATCTTGGGTAAACAAGTTACTGGGTATAAATTGAATGGTATCAAGGCTTTTACCATAGTAGGAGTTGTAAAGGATTTCAATCAACTTTCGCTGAAAAAGGCTACCGGAGCAGCTGTAATGCATTATAACAAAAATGCCATGGACTATTACTCCATCAAAATGTCGGTAGCCAATGTACAACCTACCATTGCTGCTATCAAACAAGCGTACCTTGCAATGTTCCCTAAAAATACTTTTGAATACTATTTCCTCGATGCTGCGTTTGATGCGCAATACAAAGCAGATGAACGCTTTGGCGAAATGTTCGCTTTGTTTAGCGGATTAGCCATTTTGGTAGCTTGTTTAGGGCTTTTTGGCTTGGCATCTTTTACCCTCCTACAACGCACCAAAGAGATGGGCATTCGCAAAGTATTGGGTGCTTCTATTGACAACCTTATGATATTATTGTTGAAAGATCTTTTGAAACCCATTGTGCTAGCGGGGTTACTAGCCTTACCGTTACTTTATTGGGGAGGGACCGAGTGGCTAAAAAACTATGCTTACCGCATGCCAATCAGTTGGTGGTTATTTGTACTTCCCTTATTGGTAGTAATACTGGTAGCATTATTTACGGTAGGTTTCCAAACTGCCAAGGCCACCCGTCATAATCCAGTAGAGGCGTTGAGATGCGAATGATTACATTGTTCTATTGTTACATTGTTCCGCTACGCTCATTGTTAAATGGTTGCGCAAAGCGACGTAAAACTATGGACCATTGACCATCGACTATGGACTGAAAATCAATTGTTCCGCTTTGCGCTACTATGGACTATGGACCGTCGACTGTGGACTAAAGAAAACTACCAGCCCCTAACTAAAAAAACTATGGACCATCGACTGTGGACTAAAGAAAACTACTAACTCTGGACTAAAAACCAAAAATAACCATGATTAAAAATTACTTAAAAATTGCGCTTCGGAACTTATGGAGAAATAAGCTTTTCTCAGGATTGAACATTCTCGGTTTAGTGATTGGAATGGTCGCTTGCTTGTTGATACTACAATACGTGCAATTTGAGATGAGTTATGACTCGTTTCACAAAAATGCAAATAACATCTATCGATTAAGAAGCCAAGAGTATCAAAATAAACAATTGGTCGGTGATGGTGTCTATTCGTTTTTAAGAACGGGCGAGATGATGTTGAAAGAGTTTCCCGAAGTAACCAACTTTGTTTCCATTTATCACAAAGAAGTGTCTACCGTAGCCCATCAAGAACAACACTTCAAAGAAACCAGTTTATACATTGTTGACCCTTCCTTTTTAGAAGTTTTTTCATTTAAATTGCTCAAAGGGCAAGCCAATACGGCCTTGAAAAAGCCCGCTTCTATTGTATTGACCCAAACCATGGCACAGAAGTATTTCCCGAACGAAAGTCCACTGGGTAAGGTATTGGAGTTGGACGGACAAGAGAAGCTCACCGTTACTGGAGTCATAGAAAACCCTCCTTCCAATTCTCATTTAAAATTCAATGGTTTGATTTCAAACCAGGCGCTTCGTAAAGAATACATAGAAAAAAGACGTACTTGGGCATGGGGAGATTTTTTTACCTATGTGGTCCTGCAGCCCAACACCAAGGCGTCGCAAATAGAGGCGAAATTCCCTTCATTTATAAAAAAATACCTACAACCCCAAGACGCGGCCGTGACCAAGTACTTACTGCAACCATTGAACGACATTCATTTACAGGCTGGACTTGGCGGAGACCTGACTCCTGCTGGTGACGCAAGCGCAATGTATTTGCTGTTAACGATTGCCTTGTTTATTCTCATCATTGCTTGGGTAAATTACATCAATTTAGCGACTGCCCGAGCGACAGACCGGGCCAAAGAGGTAGGCATTCGTAAAGTGGTGGGTGCTTATCGCAAACAATTGGTGGAGCAGTTCTTGGGTGAAGCTTTTTTGATGAACCTAATTGCCTGCTTGCTCACTATTTTATTGGTAGATTTGATCACCCCATTATTTGATCGTTTTGTGGGCCAAGCGTTGGTGTTTGACATATGGTACAATCAACAATTTTGGCTCATATTTGGAGGCATGTTTTTATTGGGAGTGGTGTTTTCAGGACTCTATCCCGCATTTGTTTTATCGTCCTTTAAACCAGTGACGGTATTAAAAGGCAAGATCATTCGCTCTCGTCAAGGGATCGCACTGCGCAAAGGACTTGCTTTGTTTCAGTTTACGGCATCCATTCTATTGATAGGAGGTACCATAGTCGTATTTCAGCAATTGAACTTTATGCGTTCGCAAGATTTGGGCTTGAACATTACCCAAACCGTGGCGGTAGAAGGACCACGAATTACCAGCGAAGCGTTTGCATCCAGAAATAAAGTATTTGCCCAAAAGATAGCCCAACTTGCCCAAGTAAAAAGTATAAGTGCGTCTTCGTGCATCCCCAGCAAAGAATTTTATGGATCTTCGAGTGGCATCAAGCTCAAAGGGCAAAGTGGAGGGGGAGTGATCATCCATCAAGCTTGGATCAACGAAAATTATATACCTGCTTATCAATTAAAATTACAGGCAGGGCATAATTTTTCAAAAAAACAATCGCAACACGATCAGCAGAGTACCGTGATCATCAACGAAGCTTCGGCCAGAGCACTGGGGTACACTCCCACCCAAATTCTCCACAAAAAATTAATGTTTGATAAAAAAGAGTGGAAAATTATTGGAGTGCTCAAAGATTTTCATCAAACATCTTTGAAAGATAAGAAAGTGCCTTTGATGTTATTTTATGACTCACAGGTTCACGATTATTACTCTATCAAGATACAAGCCACAGATGTACAGAAAAGCATTGCAAATATCAAATCAACTTACTTACAAATTTTTCCTAAAAATACCTTTGAATACTTTTTTCTGGATGTAGCGTATGATGCTCAGTACAAAGCCGATCAACGCTTTGGGGAAATGTTTGCGGTATTTAGCGGACTGGCCATTTTTGTTGCTTGCATGGGACTGTTTGGACTTACCTCTTTTACTTTGGTACAGCGAACTAAAGAATTGGGGATTCGCAAAGTACTAGGAGCTTCAGGAAAAAGCTTGATGCAGTTGTTATTGATAGATTTTCTCAAGCCCATTGCGTTGGCTGGTTTGGTGGCATTGCCTATACTATACTGGGGGGTACAGCAATGGTTACAGGGTTTTGTCTATCGGATGCATCTCAATGCCTGGTTATTTTTATTACCCTTGCTATTCATTGTAATCATTGCATTTTTAACCGTAAGCGTTCAAACCTTCAAGGCGACTCGTCACAATCCAGTAGATTCATTGAGGTATGAATAGTGGCCATTGTTTTATTGTTCCGCTTCGCTTATTGTTGTATTGTTAAATTGCTCTATTGTTCCGCCTTCGGCTGATGGTTGCATTGTTAGTTCCTTCGGCTCCGCTCAGGACTTCGGGTTGCGCGAAGCGACGCTTCATTTTACATTCTTCACTTTTCATTCAATTAGACGACTATGGACTAAACAAAACTACTAACTACG
The DNA here is from genome assembly GCA_937899305.1 of uncultured Cytophagaceae bacterium. Taxonomy (GTDB): domain Bacteria; phylum Bacteroidota; class Bacteroidia; order Cytophagales; family Microscillaceae; genus Microscilla. The sequence continues at coordinate 5,114 of CALDJV010000535.1, read as the reverse complement.
ATCTACCAACTCCTAACTAAAAAAACTGTGGACTATGGACCATTGACTATCGACTAAATAAAACTAAAATAACCATGTTCAAAAATTATTTAAAAATTGCTTTTCGTAACTTATTGAGGAACAAGCTCTTTTCGGTGTTAAACATTTTGGGGTTGGTACTGGGAATGGTAGCCTGTATTTTGATCTTGCAATACGTAGCCTTCGAGATGCGCTATGATGCATTTCACCAGCGAAGCAGCCAAATTTATCGTGTCAATGCCGACGATTTGCAAAATGGTAAATTGGTAGATGCCAGTGCGATGTCTTACCTGAGTACGGGCGAAATGATGGTCCAGGATTTTCCAGAGGTAGACGATTTTGTAGCACTGATGCCCACCAACGAAGTCGTGATGAGTCACCAAGATACCCGCTTTCGCGAAACTTTGGGGTATTTTGCCGGGCCTTCATTTTTCAAAATATTTTCGTTCAAGCTACTCAAAGGTGACCCCAAAAGGGTATTGAGTGAACCGGGTTCGATTGTAATTACTCCGAAAATAGCTCGTAAATACTTCGCCAATGAAAATCCGGTGGGTAAAACCCTACGTTACAATGGTGACCGTAACTTCAAAGTAACCGGCATTGTAGAAGCGCCCCCTACCAATTCACATTTACAGTTCGATTTTATTTTATCCAATCAAAAATTACGGAAACACTTCATCACTAAAAATAGAAATTGGACTTGGGGGAATTTTTATACTTATGTTACCCTAAAACCCAAAGCCAACCCAAAGGCCATCGAGGCGCAGTTTGCTCCATTTCTCAAAAAACATTTGGATCCAGAAGATTTTCCTACGGTAAAGTTGCATTTGCAACCGCTGCGAGACATCCACCTCCATATTGGGTTGAGCTTTGAACCTACCCCAAATGGAGACCAGCAAGCGCTGTATTTGTTGGTCATCATTGCAATAGCAGTATTGATCATTGCTTGGATCAATTACGTAAATCTGGCAACGGCTCGTGCTACCTACCGAGCCAAGGAAGTAGGTATTCGTAAGGTAGTAGGTGCTTACCGCAAACAATTGGTAATCCAGTTTTTGGGTGAAGCCTTTTTTATCAATCTTTTGGCTTGTTTACTCACCATTCTCCTGGTAGACTACATCACTCCTTTGTTTGAGCATTTTGCCGGCAAACCCATTCAATTTGATCTATGGCGAAGCCCCAGTTTTTGGGCCGCTTTTGGGGGGATATTGGTTTTTGGGGTACTCATTTCAGGGCTTTATCCGGCTTTCGTATTGTCTTCTTTTAAGCCTGCTAAGGTGCTCAAAGGCAAAATGAGCCATTCGCCTAAAGGCATTTTATTGCGTCGTGGACTTACTTTATTTCAGTTTACCGCCTCTATAGTACTCATTGGCAGTACCCTGGCAGTTTTTCAACAATTACGATTCATGCGGAGTCAAGATCTGGGCATGGACATTGATCAAACCTTGGTAGTGGAAGCTCCTCAGGTAGTCGACTCTACCACTACCTCGCGGCACCGTACTTTTATCCAAAAAATAAAACAATTGGCTGCCATCAAAACCTTGTCATCTTCCTCTAGTGTGCCTGGAGAACCTTTTCAGGCCAACATGACCGGAATCAGGGTACAAGGGCAAACCGGAGAAGGCTCTTATCAGGCTTTGGTGTGGGCCGATGAGCAATACCTGCCTACTTATCAGCTCAAGCTAGTAGCGGGTCGCAATTTTTCTAAGCAAAGTAGAGCCAAGCGCAACCAGGCCGGACTAAGTCGTGATGTAATCATTAATGAAACCTCCGCAAAAATACTAGGTTATACACCCGAGCGAATTATTGGAAAAAGATTGCAGTATGGTTCTCCCGATCATCCTCATCTTCATACCGTGGTGGGAGTAGTCAAAGATTTTCACCAAGCATCACTCAAGCAGGCCACCAGCCCGGTAGTTTTGTTCTATGATCCAGAAGAGTTTGCGAGTTATTATTCCATCAAGCTAAATACATCCCAAGTTCAGGAAAATTTAGCCCGCATCAAGGCCATCTACCTAAAACTATTTCCTAAAAATATTTTTGAGTATCGTTTTTTGGATGTAGCCTACGAAACCCAATACCAAGCAGACCAACGTTTTGGTGAAATGTTTACCTTGTTCAGTGGTTTGGCTATTTTTGTAGCTTGCATGGGACTATTTGGTCTCACTTCTTTTACCCTTGTACAACGTACCAAAGAACTGGGCATTCGTAAAGTATTAGGGGCTTCTGCGGCCAGTTTAATGCGATTGTTACTGGGTGATTTTCTCAAACCCATTGTCATAGCCAGTTTGGTTGCCTTACCGATTTTGTATTGGGGCATTGAGCAATGGTTACAAAACTTTGCCTATCGGATGACACTAAACGGTTGGCTATTTATAGTGCCTTTGTTGTTGATTGGTAGCATTGCCTTGAGTACCATTGGTTTTCAAACCTTCAAGGCTACCAAAAATAATCCAGCAGATGCATTGAGACAGGAATAATGAGGGGGTAATATATGGTAAAATACCTGGCAGGTTTTCAAAGCCTGCCAGGTATAAATAGTGAAAAATGATTGGGTTGTCCAACACCTTCGTCAGAGTGTTTTATTGTTTAACCGAGCTTTAGCGAGCTCAGCCACGCTAATTGTTACATTGTTCCGCCTTCGGCTCATTGTTGCATTGTTAAATGGCTACGCGAAGCAATGCATTATTTTTCATTTTACGTTTTTCACTTTTCGTTCAATTAGTGGACTATAGACCATCGACCGTGGACTAAAGAAAAAAACTACTAACTACGATCTACCAACTACTAACTAAAAAAAACGAATTACTAAGGCAACAACACCTGATCAATGATATGTATCACCCCATTTGCGGTTACTACATTGGCGCTCGTTACCTTGGCATTGGGCAAGCTCTTTTTCAATACCCCATCGGTAGCGTCCAATTCTACCCCATTGCTCAAGCTCACCGTAATCTGCCCATCACTCAACATAGTTACTGAACCATTGGTCAAGTTATTAGAATATACCTTTGAGTTGTCTTTTACAATATGGTATTTCAATACCGTCTCCAGCGTACTTACATCAATCTGGTCTACCCCCGTTACATTCAAACTTTGATACAAAGCCTGAAAAGCGGCATTGGTAGGAACAAACACGGTAAAGTTGGTAGACGAATTATCCAATACTCCCAAAAGGCTGGCCCTTACAATGGCTTTTTTTAACTCCGAGAATTCTCCATCTTCATTCGTTCCGGCTAGTTTTACCACCAAGTCCTCAATGGTACCTTGCTCACCAAACTGTAATTTTGCGGGAAGTATCACCTTTTCTATCACGTGGATGACCCCGTTTTTGGTCACCAAATCAGCGGTAGTTACCTGAATGTTTTGATCGGGATTAGATGGATTGATGAATACCCCTCCATTGGTAGAAATGTATAAATCCTGCCCATTTACTGCGGCGTAAGCCTGACTGCTCAAATCGGTAGACAAGGCTTTGGCTGCAATGGCATGGTAGGTCACAATATCGCTCATATTGCTTTGGGTAGAAGCATTGATGGCCGCTTCATCGGCAAAACCAGCGTCGATAAATGCTTGATTGGTAGGAGCAAACACGGTGAATTCACCACCCGATAATGTAGTGGCCAAATCTGCTTTGATAACCGCTGCTTCCAATAATCCAAAGTTATCGCCTACTTGGGCTACTTGTGTAATGGTGAAATCAGCCACGGGTACCAATACTTTGTCGATGACATGAATGACCCCATTGGTTCCCAAAATATTGGTAGTGACTACTTTACTGCTATTCAGGCTGCTTACTGTTACATCAGCACCGTTGATTCCCACCGTAAGATTGGCCCCATTCAAAGTAGCAGGAGTAGCCCCGTTGGTCAAATCAGTAGAGAAAACATTGCCTGATACCACGTGGTAGGTCAATATCTTGGTAAGCAATTCGGTGGGTACATTGTCTAAGGTAAGGCCTAACTGTCCCAAAAATTCATTGAAGGCAGCATCGGTAGGAGCAAATACAGTAAAATCTTTAGTGCCATCTGCCAATGTATTTACCAAGTCAGCTTTTGTAAGTGCGGCTACCAAGGCAGTAAATTCTGGAGTAGTGGCGGTGTTGTTGGCAACTGCAATTTGAGTAACGTCTTGAGTAGGAGGCATCAATACCTGATCTACCACATGAACTACTCCATTGGTAGCTTCTACATCGGCCTGAATTACTTTTATCTTTCCATTCAGGAAAATTTCTGAGCCATTCACACTCAGGTATACATTCTGTCCATTTTCAGTAGCCACTGCACCACTGGTTAATCCCGAAGACTTGGCTACTGTACCCAAAACGTGGTAGGTCAAGATCGCTTTGAGTGTAGCTGGATCAGCAGCTCTTACCGCCGCCTCATCAGCAAAACCAGCCGCAATGAAGGCATCATTTTTAGGAGCAAACACTGTAAATGTTCCACTACTGGCCAATGTAGTACCCAGATCCCCATCTGCTACATCGATGGCCGCCCTCAGAAAAGTGAAATCACTACTAGTAGATACCAATTCGGCAATAGTTACGAGCGCATTAGGATCCAACGGGTTTGGAGTATCGTCTTTTTTACAAGCGGTAAACAATGCAGTTGGTAATATTACCCAAATCAAGAGCTTTGCGAGGTTGTTTAAATATAATTTCATTGTTCTATAAAAATTTGTTTAAAAATGTGATTGTAATGTGCGGAACTTACGAAGGGTAGGGGAGAGCGGATTTCAAAAAAATAATAAAAAAGTTATATTTTTTATAAGTAATTGATAGTCAGAAACAAAAAAATATTTTTAAACTATTTTGTTGATTTTCAGTTACTTGCTGTTTTTATAGGTGTCGAAAAGTTCAATAAAAACGTTTCATCAAGGTATTATTTTTTTAGAAATTAAATGAGTAATCTTTAAAAAAATCACCTTTTATGACCTATTGACTCAGGAAATAAAACCTGAATAAGTGTGATATAATGAACAAAGCCTTGGTAGCTTGTTGAAAATCTACCAAGGCTTTGTTCAGAGATGTACCAACGAGATCATCTGTTGTCAAAATTACCTAATAAAACCCTTAAAACATGGATATGTTTGGTTAA
>CALDJV010000534.1 GCA_937899305.1 uncultured Cytophagaceae bacterium | reverse complement strand
GGTGATTTTTGGGATACTCTAAGGCACTTTTTTCTTCCCCTCGCCAAGCGTGAACTCCTAACTTTGCTTTTGGGTGGATGTTTCTTTCTTGGCCTGCCAAAAACATATCAGTACCACCTGAAGCTACCCAGCCATTTTCGGGAATGTAGGTATTGAGTCCTTTTTTTCTAATTTCTCGAGCAGCCAATAAGTTGACTTCGTCATCTACCGACCCCGGTACTTCTTCCATGACTATGGTGGTAATTCCTTCATTTTGGGCCAATACCCGACGAATATCTTTAAGGGTGCCAGCGTAAATCACCCCCTTCATAAACAGCGAATCACGTTTTTTTTGCCCCTTTTTAAAATAAAAAATAGCGGCTTGCTCTCCTTCTTGTTTCAACCATTTTCTTTGTTTCTGAATGGTACAAGAGGAGGGCACCAGGCTCGATCCCACAACAATCATCATCAAAATTACAGAAGTTAAAATACATTTTATCATAAAACAACTTTTATCAAAAGTGAATATTGTATATGAGATGGGTGGCTGTATAAGTCCATAAAAAAAACCTCCACCTACCCCAATACATCGAAATATATTTAAGGTATGTGGAGGCTTCCACAAGAGATTCACCTACTTTCCCAATTTCTTCCTTAAGTTAGAAAATAAGTGAGTAATGCGAGATTACATGATCTCTTCTGGCAGTAAATGTAGAAAAAATATAAATTAAAGGCAAAAGTTGAGATTTAGTTGGTAGATCGTAGTTAGGAGTTGGTAGTGTTGTTTAGTCAATAGTCCACGGTCGATGGTCCAATGCTGTTTCCTTAAGGGTTTTGAAAAACCAAGGACGTCAGATACTAGGACTTTTGCGAAGATTTTTGGTCGATACTTTCTTCCAAAAATCTGCGGCAATCTATTTTTGTGCGTACATTTTTAGCACCTTATTTTTGACGAGACCTTGAAATGCCCCCACTAAAGCCAAAGATTGCCACAAAATAACGAAACCATGACCTTATTTTATCCTTGATCCGATCGTCATTTTTCGTAAACTCACCCACTTTTGTTTCGCTTGAAACTTGAGTTTTTTAAGGAAACAGCATTGGTCGATGGTCCATAGTCTTTCTTAGTTGGTAGTAATTAAATGAAAAACGTAAAACAGATTAGCTACGCAGAGCTCCCTTTGGTCGGTTCTTCCTTCGTCAGGACAAGAGTGAAAAGTGAGTGCAAAGCGAAACAATTAGCTTTGCTGAGGTCGCAAAGGATCAGTTGAATAATTATCGCTTTGCGGAACAATAGAACAATGCAATAATGAGCGAAGCGGAACAATAGAAAAACCATCTAATAGAAAAGGAATGGGCAGCGAATAAAAAAACTTTAGAGGGGCCTCCATAAATATTGTTGACCAAAAAGCGTCTTAGTCTTTATAACATTCCTTACTTTTGTGGGCAACATAAACCCAACGCTTAAATTATATGAGCCTCGACATTATTGAACTCACCCGCGCCCGGGAATCACGTGCTGCTATTGAAAAATTGTACATCGAGATGCGCCACATTTTTAATAGTGGTTCCTACAGCCCTTCTAATATTTCAGGAAAAGTGCTTTCGGAAGCTTTGCATACCCTTCGTCCCGAAATTTATGGTTCTATTACTGATATGGAAAAGGTAGAACTCAATGGATTGGTGTATGTCATGGAACGTTTGCCCAAAGGGATCGAAGAGTGTCAATTTATTCGATTAATTTCAGACGAGGGCTATAGCAATTCAGGTTTTGAAGTCATCATTCCAGCCAAACGACGTCGTAACTGTTACAAGGTCGACCAAGACATTATGTTGATAGAGGTAACTCGAGGGCGAAGCGAGATTTACGATATCTTGACGCACCTTACCTTTATGTTCAATGAAGCGGCCAAGATCAGGCTGCATGGTTTCGACAAACAAGGAAACAAAACCAAAGAATGGAAGCAACTAGAGCGATTGGTACAAGGCGAGGTTGTTTTGGACGACCAAAATCGTGATTTGGCATTTAGTTATTTGAGCAACTTGCTGGGACGTACTTTTGAGCAAACCAAACAAGCCTATTTTCGTTTTGCCGAAACGGCCCCTCAAAACAATGGTTTGTTTCATATTGTGTATTGGTTGGGTAAAGTAGCGCATGCCGCTGAGTTTGCCAATGCCCCCATTCAAATCTCCTTTACTCCTACCCTACGAGACCGCATTGGGCACCACATTCACGGAGAACAATGGGCCAACAACATCAAAAAGCATTTGATTGAACATCGCTTGATAGATCGGCCTATTCATATCATTAGTGCCAACATGCACAGTGTGATGAATAGTTTGTGTGCAGTAAGTGCTTTGAAGGAAGATTTTCCAAAGCACAAAAAAGTAGCCGACATTGCCGTAGAATTGAGTAAAAGTAATAATCGGCCTCTTAACAACAAGGTTCGTCTCCATGCGGAGAGCTGTGGAATGCTGCTATTGCCTGATACTACAGGTACCAATCTGGCAGTGCAAATTTTTGATACTACCTTGCTGGATATCAATCACTTGCCTCAGGAAATCAAAGCAGATAAAACCTTTGTAAAGGAAGATAAGCCTGTCATTATCGTTATGGATTATGCGTTTGGTGAGCAAGCCTACGAAACCATGGACGAGTTGTTGAAGCCTTACCAGAACAAGAAGTTACAAATTAAATCTATTTCTATTATGGGTAAGGCAGGCATTTTGCACGGGGGCAAGGGCGATTTGATGATTCCCACTGCGCACGTATTTGAAGGTACTGCTGACAATTACCCGATTGAAAATGACTTTCATAAGTCTGACTTTGAAGGGTTTGACCTCAACGTGTACGAGGGACCTATGATTTCGGTCTTGGGTACTTCGTTGCAAAACCGTGATGTACTGGCTTATTTTCGCAATTCATCCTGGGGAGCCATTGGACTGGAAATGGAGGGAGCCCACTACCAAAAAGCCATCCAGGCTGGGTCTAAAATTCGCAACAATGTATCGGCCGATATTACTGTAAGGTACGCATACTATGCCTCAGATAACCCTTTGATCACGGGAGGTACTTTAGCATCAGGCAGTTTGGGAAGCATGGGAGTCAAACCTACGTATCTGATTACTACTAAAATATTGAGTAAAATCTTGAATCCTATTACTAAGTAACAGTCAAAACAAGCGCTCTGTTGAGGCAATTCATAAGCGATTGGCGTTGGATATTCAGAAAATCCCAGTAAAAATTTTAGAGAGATTACTCATTATTCCAACGCTGATTGACTTCTTTCAGAAACATTTCTCGATAGATTTTACCCACTGGTAACCACAATTCTTTTACTTTTACTTGGTGTTTTTCAATCGTACTAATGCTGGCAAAGGCTACAATGTATGATTTATGTATTCGGCAAAATAAATCATTGGGTAAAAACTCTAGTACCTCGGACATGCTGAGCCTTGCCAACAATTTTTTATCACTGTTTTGTAGTACAAAATTCACATAATTGCCATCGCTCTCTACAAACAAAATGTCGTCTATTTTTATTTTATGTAATTGGGTACCACTTTTAATCAACACAAAATTTTGACGGGCATTATCCGGAGCCGAATCCGGAGGCACGGTTGGCAAAGTAGCTGGAGTTTTTCGTAAATTATAATACTCTAGTGCTTTATTTGCAGCCACCATAAATCGCTTAAAATCAATCGGTTTTAGCAGGTAATCAATTGCACTCAACTCATAGCTTTCCAATGCATATTCGCTGTATGCGGTCGTGAAAATGATCATATACTTTTGGAGGATAATCTTAGCAAAATCAATCCCAGATAAATCGGGCATATTGATATCCAAAAAAATCAAATCTACCTCCTGGTGTTGCAAATAATTGAGTGCTTGGGTAGGATCACGAAAAGTTTGCTTCAACTCCAAAAATGACACTTTAGAGGCATGTAATTTAATCACTTCCAGCGCCATGGGCTCATCATCCAATGCAATACAGTTCATCATAAATCTATCTTTAATGCTACGTGGTATTTGTCGGTTGTCTTCTCAATGTCTAGCTGGTATTGTTGCGGATACAAAAGCTCCAAACGACGCTTTACATTTGCCAAACCCAGTCCAGAGGCTGCTTCAATGCTTTTTGGCGTATGGTTGATGGTATTGCATACTTCAAAAAGTAATTGCCCTTCTTGAATTTTCAATAAGATTTTTATCAATGTCTTGGACTTTAAACTCAGTCCATGTTTAAATGCATTCTCAATAAAAGGAATAAATAACATAGGAGCCACCTCTTGCTGAGCAACCTCCCCTTGCACATCAAACTTAATATAAATATCATCCTCATCGGCAATTCGCAAGTGTTGCAAAGTCAAATAATCTTCAATGTAGTCCATTTCCTTCTTGAGTGGCACCCGATCTCCGCTGCTATCGTGGAGGGTATAACGCATCAACATGGAGAGCTTGGAAATGCCTTCAGCGGTTTCTTGGATTTTTTCCTGCAAGGCCAAAGAATATAAATTATTGAGGCAATTGAACAAAAAATGAGGGTTGATTTGGGTGCGTAAAAAAGCCAATTCGGTTTTCAGTTTTTCCTCTAACAATTGTCGTTTCAAACGCTCATTTTTTACCCAATCTCGAATGGCCGCATAAGCAATCGAGGCAATGAATACCATGCTATTACCGATGGTTTCTAGCAATAAAATATTCCATCTAAAAATCTCTGCATCAATTACCTTGTTGGGGTAATAATAGCTAATCAGCCCATAGTCAACCAGAGATTCTACTCCAACAAATCCCAAATGTAATACAAAGGCATATAAAATGTACTGATAGCGATGCCCTCGCCTAAAATACTTGACAAAAAGCCATAGATTATTGATATAAAACAAAGCCACATGAAAAAGCAAACCAATGACCAGTGGCCCCAACAAGGTATGGTCGGCTTCTTTGAACTCGCCATAAGTTTTGTTGGCACCCATAACATAAAACAATAGCCCACTCCCCAACCAAACAAGCCCATGAAGCAAGATGGTAAGTCGATGGCGATTTGACAACAATTTTTTCATAGCTTAAAAATATGAAACCTTCTTCACTTCAAACAATCGGTGGGAGGAACTACTCAAGAATTGTTACCAACATTCATTTTTTGGGACAAACGTATCTAAAAACTTTTACTTGGCCTTACCCCACTTATTTGTGGTGGTATGTCCCAGCACTTTTTTTTACTCCTTTTTACGCTTCACTTTTGGGTATTCAAAATAATTTAAGGTCAAAAAACGATACTCCTATGAAAAAAGTTTGTGTTGCAGGTTTCATCATTTTATTCGCATTTGCCCAATTGCAAGCCCAAAATATTGACAAGCTCAAAGAAAAATATCGGGCATCGATTATAAAAGCAATGAAAAGATACCAAGTAGCTGGAGCAAGTTTGGTGTTGGTGCAGGGTAATCAAGTCATATGGGCCGAGGGGTTTGGGTTGGCCAACAAAGCCGATCAGACGAAAGTGACCGCGGACACCAAATTTATGTTGGCTTCGGTAAGTAAAGTGTTTACTGCCACGGCACTCATGAAGCTGCAAGAACAAGGCAAACTGGATATTGACCAACCCTTGAAAAAATACCTACCCCAATTCAACATGCCGTCCAGGTTCAAAGACAAGGGCCCCATTACTCCTAAACAGGTACTTACCCACCATGCTGGATTACCTTCTGACATTTTGAGAGGTATGCTATGCAGCCAACCCGAAGATTTTACTCAGGTAGTACACTATCTAAACAATACTCAAGCAGCTTCTGCCCCCGATCTGATTGAGTCTTATTCCAACCCAGGTTATTCATTATTAGGTCATGTTGTTCAGCAAGTAGCGGGGCAACCCTTTGCCAAAACGCTGCGACAAGCCGTATTCAAACCCTTGAACATGAAAAATTCGGGGATTTATAATGGCGGAACCTATCCCGCTAACTTCACTCGGTTTTATAATCAAAAAGGCGATTTAGGGCAAGAGTTGCCCATTCGAGACATTCCTGCGGGAGCGATTTATTCTACGGCCAACGACTTGGGTCGCTTTATCAAGGCCATGTTCAACAACCGTTTGTTACAACCACGTACCCGTCAACAAATATTTAGCTACCAAAACAAAGACATTGCTCTGGACTTGGGCAATAAACAAGGGCTTTGCTGGTTTTTGAAGGAAGATACCCAACTTGGCCAAATGTTTACCCATAATGGAGGAACCCAACACGTACGCACCCAAATGGCGGTGATTCCAGAACTTTCCATTGGGGGAGCCTTTCTTACCAACTCTAGCAATGGAGGCCGAGTAAGAAGGATGCTTCAAAGTTTATTGAAAGAATATGCCCAAGTCAAAAAACTGCAGACTCGCCACAAAATCAAACCATTTGAGCGCGATTTCAGTAAATATCAAATCGTAAAAAAGGAGGCGCAGGCTTTAAAAAAGTATGCTGGTTTTTACGCAAATCCTGGTATTGGCGTATTTGAAATCAAACTAGTCAATGATACGCTTCAGGCTCATTTAGGAAATGTATTTGGCCAATTTATACCTACCCAACACGGTGATTTCTTAGTAAAAGTACCAGGGCCAGGCATCATACCCTCAGTGCGAATGAGCTTCCAACGGGTGCAGGGGCAGTTGGTGTTTATCCAAACCCAAGCCACAGGTAGCAAAGAGTTATTAGGCAATCGGGTATCGCTTGCTCCGCTTGATCCATCTTGGAAAGACAAAGCGGGCAATTATCAGATTGTTAACAAACTGCCGGGAGAAACTCTTATTCTATCTGATTTTCGGATTGTCAACAAGGGGAATCATCTATTGCTTCAATTTAAAGAAAATATAAGCGGAGGTAGCCAGAGTGCGGCGCTTCAACCCACCAATAACGGCGAAGGCTATACATTGGGCTTGGGTCGACAGGCAGGAACTTATTTCAAATTTACCAAAAATGCCCAGGGCAAACCAATGCTCCATATTTATGGATATGAAATGGTAAAGCAGTAGATAATGGTTCTATTGCTCCTATTGTTCCGCTTCGCTCATTGTTACGCGAAGCGACGTAAAACTATGGACTTAAAACTAAAAAAACGCCCATTGACAAGATTGTCAGTGGGCGTTGATTTAATATCTTAAAGCTGATGTCTACTTCTTTGTAGAGTCGGCTTTGGTGGAATCTTTCTTTTCGTTAGTCTTGATATCACCAGTTTTGCCTTCATGTATCCGTCAAAGTAACTCCATATTGCCGTCTCCCTCCAACAGTTCTACCTTTG
>CALDJV010000533.1 GCA_937899305.1 uncultured Cytophagaceae bacterium | reverse complement strand
TATCTTTATAATTACCATTGTCGCCTCAAACTGTGTCCCCACAGTCTGATCGATGCCTGAATTTGGGGGACCTCATCGGTTCGTGGAGACACCGAACCGAGGCAGGGAGTAATGAGTGTGGAAGAAAATTCGCCTTCATTATGGTTAGCCTGACGGCTATGGTGGAGATACAAACGAAGGTGGCCGCACCGTTGGCAGTGAAGACACTGCCAACTTTAGCCAGAATGTCTAATAAATAGTATGAAGGTGTATATTGCAGAGGGTAAGCAAAAGATACCTCGTTTTTTGTAACTTATTTTTCAACTATTACCTGAAAAAGAAACAAACGATAAAAACTTTGATGGTGAAGCTGGTACAGGTGGTCACTCGATTGGGGATGAGATGAGGAACAAATAGATGATATTTTAGTGATGGAAATAAAGTTAACATAATAAACTATTATCCATACCTGTTTTACTTTCATGGTATCAACCCAAGGCTCTGTAGTTTGGTATTGCTATAGCACCAGGTAAAGAATATATTTCCCGCCGCAAAGCCAGTTTTGATGGCATTACCTGGCATGCCCTTGCCCTGATGACAAACTAAAGTGAAGCTTTTATTTTTTGCGAGCTCTTTAGCCTTGTCAAGTAATGCTTGACTTTCCATATACAATACAAGATGAAGGTTTTTCATATGAGCAAAGTTATCTTGAATGAAGTTGATCATCAGTTCCAGATCAGGTTCAGTGAAGTCATGACTGTAATCTCCACCCGCCGAGGTAGTGCCAGGACTGGTGCCATGGTACCCAGAAATTACCTGCAGTCCATCTACCTTCTCTATCTCTGGTTTAGCATCTAATATCGTTTTTGCAATCGCCTGTACATCTCCGCAACTGTTATTTGTGAAAACATGGTTGGTATACGCTTCTATCATAATTGATATTGTTTTGATTTTTGGATTTGATTCATTCAGCATTTGAGTGCTTGAAAAAAAACCATTACTTGTTTGAAGAGGGTGAGTAATGGTTTTTTGCAGTAATGGTATTTTTTAGGTATGCCCACCTACTTGCAGCATCGTAACTACTTGGGTGGTATTGTTTACGGTAAATGTTGCTCGGCACCCTTGAGATAACCTAATTTGATATTGGTCTCCTTGCAATTTTTTGTAATTAGAATCCCATTGTTGAGCGGCCACTGAAGGACTATTTCCTTCCCTCACCGAATTCATAAACTCATTCAAATGAGCTTGCTCAGTGGCATTCAATGGTACTTGAGGAGTCACCCCGTTTTTATCTAATTTCCACGCCATAGTTGTATCTTAGTTTATTGATTTGTCCTACTCTATTAAAGGCTTTTCAGCACCCGCCTGTTGATCAATCAACATGACAAACTTAGTTGAATCTTACCTGTTCTATTTTCTTAAAAAGGACAAAGATTTACTGAAATCGGACATTTAGACTTTAGGTATAATGAACTACTTATGAAGGAAGTAGGTATAAAAAAGCCACCATTTATTCATATAACAAATGGTGGATTTTGACGCTGTTTATAAAATTTGAATTGCTATCATTCAACAAAGCTTAATCTTCTAACCAAGGATCAAAAGTGAATTGTTGGGTGCCATTGTTGATCGTAAAATCAAAGCTGTAGGCGTATTTTAAGCCCAAGGTAGGGTTTGACTTTACATAAGTGTAATATTCATTTTGTTTGCCATTCACTTGTTTGGGGGCGGCAATCATCTTAGAAAAATCTGCGTTTGGATTGATTGGGCTTGGGTGAAATTTCAGCAATTGTACTGTATCATTGGTGTTGCTGGTACTTTTGGCCGTCCAAAAAATACTTTCATTGGGTTGTAAACCTTTGGCAATTAGTTCATTTCCGCCCTGCCCAGTGGTGGCCGATTTGTGGTTACTGGTCATGTGGATGTACGAACTTACATCGATGGGGCTGGCACTTGACTGACCCAAGGCAAGGATAGATTTCGTATCTACTCCTATTACAATTTCCAAAAAGTATACCGTAGCGGCTGTGGTGATGTCCGAGTCAGAAAAACCACCAATGGTTTTCATGGCAGTAATCAACTCATCTAAGGTAATTGTCTTAATCCATACCAAGTGAATGGCATACGCCCAGTCGCCTACCGTGGGTGCTGGATTATAAGTGCTTCCTTTTACATTTGCAATGGCGGTGTCAATGCTACTTCCAATTCCTTTTTGAAAGTTTAAATTATTGAATAAAGCGTCGGCTGTTGTTGACATAATTTTTGGTTTTAATGAGAGTTTTCGATGAATAATATTTTTTCCGTTGTAGTTAAGAGGTGGCATCAGTCATAATACTAGGGAAATCTTTGGGTAAGTCCGTTCCCTGAATTTTTTGTACTTGGGTATAATAGTTTAGAATCACAGAAGATACCACCGTATTCCAGGAAGTCACCGTTCCCGGGTTTGTGCGTGCCGTGTATACTCCATTGGCAAAGCAATACAAGGCGTAAGCACTTAAATTTTTGTCAAAATATTTGTTTCCCACCGGAGTCACCACGCTTGTCAAAATGTTGGCTTCATAAGTGTCCAACACAAAGTTATCGTCCGTCAAATACCCCGGAACCGGGCTTGCCAATCCTTGGATGTAAGTGCTAATGGTGGTAGGAGTAGGTGCCTGAATGTCTCCCGCCAAGCTGGCCATGAGCGTCCAGTTGGTACTCTGAGTATAATAAGTAGCTACGTCCGAAATGCTATCAAAAGCATTATAGCCTGCACTGTGCAAGGCTACCACAATCGACTTGGCATTGTCAGCCGAGTAGGTGGTCAGCGCGTATTTCGAAGCAATAGCACTCACCACAGAAGGTACATTGGTGCCTTTGGCTTTCAACTGACTCGCATAAGCGTTGATACTCACCGTGGTGCTCAATACCGTCACGGTCAACTGTATTTGTGCCACTGTTTTGGTGCTTATTTGGGCAGTCACTGTGTAAGTGGTGGTTTGACTAGGAGTGAGGGGATAAGCGTCGTCGTTTAGCTTAATTGCACCACTGCTGGTTTCAAGGGTTTTGATGGTGTCATCATC
The DNA here is from genome assembly GCA_937899305.1 of uncultured Cytophagaceae bacterium. Lineage (GTDB taxonomy): Bacteria > Bacteroidota > Bacteroidia > Cytophagales > Microscillaceae > Microscilla. The sequence goes on along the minus strand of CALDJV010000533.1, from coordinate 19,929 downwards.
TAAATAAGTCAATGACAAACCATCTACCCCATTCTCTGAAACCCAGGAAAGCTTTACACTGGTGCCACTTTTTACTACCGGTTGATCTACAAAAAAAGTCAAGTATGGTTTGTTCTCGGTGACATCGGCAGGCAGTTGCGATGCGGTAAGTTTTCCCGTCAAATTTTGCAACTCCGGAATTTCAGCCGGGGTAAGCGTGGGCAATTGGGTGGCAGTAAGCGTGCCCAACAAATCCTGTAGTTCCGGAATTAAAGCGGGCTTGAATACTCCAGCTGTAATCACCGAAGCATTCAAGTTGGCTACATCTTGCTGAGGCAACCGTGAAGAGCGTACCTGTACCTGGGTGCTCTTGTTGGTGAGTGTAAGTGTGGTTGCACTTACCTCTATTTCAGCCAATAAGATGCTCCCAGCAATGGAACTGCCCTTGGCAACGAGCGCGATCAGCGGAGAATTGATCTCCTGGTTTTTGGTTCCGGTAACCGCAATAAAATTATTTTGGATGGTCAGCTGCCAGCTACCTTCTGATTGTGCAGTGAGGTCAAGGGTTAAAACTGAACCAGACAAAGCCATTTGTTGGCCTTTGTAAGTAGCGACTTCCCCTAGCAAAATTTGCTTTCCACTGTCATCAATCGCCGCCCCGGAAGTAATCGTTACTGTTTTAGCCGAAGGGTTGGCCACCACAAGCCCTGACAACAGGCCGGCCGAAAACATTTCTTTGGTTTGAAATTCACGATGTTGAATGTGAAAATCTTGTTCGGTAATAAAGTCAGCAACCTTCAACAGCTGACCAGTGTAGTATGCTTCTTTTGTTATTTTTGGAATGGTTGTAGTTGACATAGACTTTGTTATTATTGAATGATCGTATCGATTCCCAGCAAACTTTCACCAAGGACAAAGCTTGCGCTGTTGGTAGTGGTGGCATAGACCACCGGAGAGGTAAGTCCCTCAGTATGATAATTATCCATTTTGGTGATAAAATCATTGACAGACTTTACAAAGTTTTTGATATTATCGGCGGTATCACTATCCACTTTATCTTGTATGCTTTGCAGATTACTGGTGGCAGAGTTCAAATTGTCTCTGGTCGTGCTGTTTATAAATGTATAGCCAGTGATGCTTGTTTGTATAGCGGCATTCATTTGATAGTTTGGAGCCTTTTCTAATAGCTCATTCCAAGAGGTACTGTAGGACAGATTGTTCATGGACACAAACCCACTGGTGGGCAGACCTGGCTCTTCTGATGCGACGTGGGTTCCAACTGAACCTTTTAGAAAACTCAATTGATAGTCAATTTTAGGACGTTTAGAATCTTTGCCCTGTTCGCCTAATAAATCGGTACTTAGGAAGTCCCAGTTGGCTACAAAATTATCGTCTTTATCCACCGAAACCGTAAGATCTTTCACCGTTATTTTTGTAGCAATCTTGGCTACTGCCTTTGTAATCTGACCCTCAATGTCCTTTAAGCTCTTTTCGGTGCTGCTAATCAAAGCATTGATTTTGTCCTCTGCTTTCTCTTTTTCTGTTTTACCACCAGTAAACCAACTCTTGATGGTATCCCAGGCCTCCTTAAGAAAGCCCACCACTGCTGAAGCGGCACTAGCTGCCACTGCGGCCACTATAGCACCACCCAAGTCAGCCAAGCCCTCGATACCTCCGGCAATTTCTCCTGCTTCCAAAGCGGCCTCCAAAGCTTCGGCTACTTCTTCGGCCAGTGCTTCATCCTCAGTATTACAAAGCATATCTGCCGCGATAGATCCTCCGACTTTTTTGGCAATAATGACCGCTATGGCCTTATAAGTACCAGGTTGGGTCAATATTTTACCAAAAATTGTATTTAAATTATCAGCGTCCGTCAGGGTGCCCCAAATGGCGCTGGGCAAATCTTTCAATGAAGTAGGAATGTCGAATTCCACGCTGAAATTGACTGGTATTGTGGCCACATTTTCCCCAGCAATGGTCAAAGCGGTGGTAATGGTCAGTGGTACACTCATCTTTCCAGGCGACTTTGAGCTTTGCGAGGGTTTTTCTCCAGTAGTGAGGGCCAAACTTATATTGGTTTTAACCAACCCGTTAAACGCATCACTTACCAGTTGACTACAAGTGCTACCCCCTCCGGCTTTATTTATTTGCTTTACCAATGCTTCTATGGCTTTGGCGGCATCTACCAGTCCCTGAGGGATGCCCGTGATATTTGTAATAGAGAAATCATCTTGAGTCCATTGCCAATCTACAGTGATATTGGGACTAGGAAGGGTATAAGAACCAGTGAATATGCCATCTCCATATTGCATGGTAATGTTGTCCCCAATGTCGGTACCAAACAGGGTGACTTTTTGGGCACTTACTCCAAAAGTTTTGGCGCCTCCTATGGTACTGATGTCAAGAGCAGGGGCCGTAATCGTAATAAAATAGATGCTTAGCGTGTCGCCTGGAGTTTGGGTAGTACCCGCATAAGTACCTTGCACTTTTATGCCGTCGTCTTCTACATCTAGCGTGATTTGAAAATTGTATTTCTCAAAAAATTGCAATACTGCCACCACATGGTAGCCCGAAGTATAAGTAGTAGCCTTCCCACTGGGCGGGGTGTATTGAAAAGTATATTTTACACAATCTGCTTTTGTCAGCGTTTTGGGACATTTCAAATAATACATGCTTCCCGAAACAAAACCAATGGCCTTGGTAATGTCACTCACCCAAGCCCAAGGTTTTTTTACTACTACAGTTACAAAATCGTACAGGGTTAAAACAGGAGTGGCCGATAAAGTAACTAAAGCCAAACGAGGTTCGCTTTTTTCGAAAACGATGCTGGCCTCCAGGTCAAAGTTGTTGTGTAGGGCAGAGAGATTTACCTTGCCCCCAACCACCAAATCGGTACTTGCCTCCACTTTCTGAGGCGTTGTTTGGGCAAAAGTATGATCAACTTCCAGAAAAAGTTCGGCAAAATTGATCCCAGTCATCCCCAAAGGAGCATCCAGTGATTGGGTGGGCGACTCCGTAGATAAATCCAAGGTGGCAGTGAGTTTTTTGTCATTCACCGTCAAATCCCCTGAAAACACCAAAGACTTTCCTCCCTCGAAAGGAGTAAACGCTACGCTTCCACTCAATTTGTATTGGTGCAGATTAGATGTATACTGAAATAAAATATTGGTTCGCCCTTGATTGCCGCTAAATTCAAATATCGAAAGTAAGGTAAACGGAGGAATAGAAGCGTACAAGGCCGAATTTGTCAAGGTGGGCGTAGCTGGCCCATGGGCGGTTTTGGGAGGAATGGTTTGGGTTCTGAATCCATACAAAGCGAGGTCATTGATGGCTTGAGCATAGCCAATGGTAAGCAAAGACTTGAACAAGTCTATTTTTTCAAAATCCATGACTGCCCAAAAGCATATCCCCGTAATGTTGTCGGCCGAAAAAGCCTCCCCGAATTGTTGAGCAAAATCGGTCGGCATCTGGTCAAGCGGAAAGCTCAAAGGCATATGTGCTTTGGTGTTACCAGTAGGAACCGTTACATTTTTCTGTTTAGCAGTAATTTGAGAGAGTGCTTGGGAATAGGTGATTCCTGGAACGGTGGTTTTTTCGTCTTTTCCAGTGCCCGTGGTTACTTTGTTTTGTTTGGCCACCCTTAAAATACCCGCGCTTTCTATGTCAATGGTGAGGTTTGGAAAGGAACCTCCAAAAACTGCCGATAAAAGTTGCCCTACGTTGATTGTTCCCGAAAAATCCAGATAAATGAGGGAGGCATTATTAGATAAAAAATAGGCACCCGTTGTTTTAGCTCCACTTATGACTGATTTAAGCGTACCATCGAGCGTGATTTCACAACCAATAGAAATGACCTGTTCCGAGAAATCTGCTTGTCCCCCAACCGGAGCGGCTTTACTGAGGTAATCATAATAAAAATAAGCCTGGTTGATGGTAATGTCGGGAAGCAGTGGGATGGGAATGGTGATATTGGCAATATTTCCCTGAAAGGTAAATGCCCTATCTGCCCCATCAGTCCCTTGTTTGGCTACTGTTCCACTAATTTGGGCAATAGGAATGGCCGAGTTTTCTGGCAATACAACGTTTAAATCATTGAATCGCTGCTTGACGGTTTCTTTAAGATCTAACCCTTTTCCTGAAATACTTGCCGAAAAAGAAAACGAATCGTCAGAATAACTTGTAGAAATATCTGCAGTAATATCATCTTTCACCACAGTAGTTTCCAATCCAAAAGATTTGCTGATATTAGTCAAAACAGTTCAATGTTATAAGGTGGATGGTTTGAAAATACCTAGTGCTCTGGGCACTAAATCCCTGCTATATTCTTCGGTGTCTTTAGTCTCCTGACTTTACTTAAAAAAACTTGCGTAGCTATGGCTATGCGCGTTTTTTTTAGTGCGCCAGTAAACAAAATCTCCTCGAATTGATATAGCATTTACTTAGTTCCCAAAGCACTAGGCAAAATAGGTAGAGAACAAGCTTTGCCCAGGTTTGGTAAGGGGTGGCAACAATCAATTACCCACCATGATCACCCGCAGGGGTCGTTTTGGTTCCTTGTACTTTTGCAGGAGTTGCAGTGGGGGGATTGGCAGCAAAAGCTCCCGTAGCAAAGCTCACTGTCAGACTCTTGATCGCAAAGGTAGTTTTCTGGTTAGGAGCGGCACCACTGGTAATGTTAGGTAGAATAGAGGCTGGGGGACCTAGCTCCAAATACATGTTATCTGGTGCTCCGGTATCGGTTGCATCTGTGTAAAAAGCCTCCATCAAAAGCAGTACCGGAACGGGGTCTCCTTTGGTTGTTTTACCCTGTAAGGTTTTGTTATAAACCAACAATTGATAAGGGTGTGCTTGTAATGGTTTTCCAGTTGGGATGTTTACCGAGAGATCATACTCTTCGTCATTAATCACCACCTCGGTTTGAATACTTCCTGTGATAGACATAATTTATTGCGTTTTGGATTTAAAAAGATAATTCACTCCACAAAGCTACTTCAAACCTACCAGCTGCATTTTCTTAAAAAAGACAACTACTTTCTGAAAAAAGACATTCTGAAGAAAAAACACTTGTACAACCACTATTCAATCCAGGCAAAGCTTTTGGGTTTGGGTATATGGAGTGAAAGCACATTACTGCTTTTTTCTTCTGGCGATAAATACCCCTAAATTTTCATCTCCTTGGCGTAGTACCCTGCCTACAAAGCCACAACGAGACAAATAACGCAACAACGATTTGATATGAGGTTGTTTGGCTGGGCTATAAGGATATAGTTCTTGAGCATAACCATTATGGTATTCGCCAATAATGAGGGAGATATTCGCAAGACAAGGTTTGGGAAGCCCGTATAAAATTGGAAACTCGCTGCCTTCACAGTCCAATTTGAGCACATCGATTTGGGAAATCTGGTGTTGGAACATATAATTTTCCAGGCGAATTTGTGGTGTGGGCTGTTTCCCCTTAGCAGGTACTATTTGGACACCACCTGTGTTGGTTTTATTGGTGGGTTGCGAGCACAGCTGGTCAGTATCATTCCACCATACAGCACAGTAATTAAGGGTAACTTGTGGCATTTGGGCACAGTTGAGGGCTAAGTATCGAAAGTTATCCAAATGAGGTTCAAATGCATGGATGGCCTTGGCTCTCTGACGAACAGCATAGTGAGTAAATCCGCCGATGTGTGCGCCTATGTCTACTACTGTTTTGTCGGCTACTTCTACACCACCATATTCATTACCAGAACACACATTCGCAAAAATAGCTGCGTCTTCGGTATCTTCACGGTAGTACTGAGGATGGTATGCTGATAACATAGGAGAATAGATGTCAAAAAATCATTGTCGGTGTACACTAGCCGACAATGATCTGGAGAATGAAGGGAAATATTAATGAGTGAAGGTGTTTTCCACGGTACTTGTGTCACAAGGGGCAAAACCATAAGCTACGTCGGGAGCAATGGCTTGCCAATAAATGGTATTGTTGTTACCGCCTTGAGGCAGGTAATAAGAAGGTACTACATCTTTAAATCCCTGACTGGCATCGCCCATATAAGCACTGTTGTTGATATAGTCATTGGTGATGGCCATTCCTCCTAAAGAGAAGAACCAAAAGGGGGTGTGAGTGGTGACAGCCTGTGGTGCGGCTTGATAAACACCGGGGAAAAAGTAACCCGCATTGTTTGGGATAGTAAAACTGGTTACCACCTCTACTCCATTGATGGTGCTGGTGGTCATGTTATCGGCCAACTTATTATAGTAATAGTCCGTAGCCTGCGCCATGATTTCTCCTAGCGTACTTCCGGGAGTTACGGCAGCATTGTAATGCATAGAATAAGCATACGGACTATTGACTCCTGGTTCGGAAGGAATACCATTGTAATAAATGTAAATGGTATACACTTCCAAGTTACTATCTTGATCGTCTTTGGTGGCTTGGGCTTGTACATGTTGATTGAGGGCATGCCCGCGTTCCAGGTGCAGTACATTTTGTAGCAAACGAATAGATCTTCGGTAAGAATCCAAGTGTCTTACGATTCCATAGCCGTTGGTAGAGTTGTTGCTGAGGTTGGCCACTACCCTGCGAAGCACACTGCGTTGTCCTTTAGTAAGGCCATGCTCATCTTCAGCAGCTTTGATGGGATCTACAAGAAATGCTTTCAAGGCATCATCACTGCTTAACAGTTTACTAATATAACCATCTAATTTTGACATAGAGATAAAATTTATAAAGATAAAAAATAAGAAAACAATTCAATTATGGAGAGGGTATCATTGTAGAATCAATGAGCGAGCGTTGGTAGCCTTTGTAAATGTTTGAGAAACAAGGCTTCCCATTTTTGTTCAATCTTTTCCCAACTGTATTGTGCTTCGTTCATTTTTTTGAGAGCAGCCAGTGCCAAACGATTGCGTAGCGATGGATTGTGATAAAGCAATGCCAATTGTTGGGCTACCGCATCAGGGGCTAGTTCATACATTTGATGCGAGGTAAAGTCTACTTTGACCAAGCCTGTGGGCATTACCCAAGCTGCCGCCTGCTGCCAAATCTCTGGAAAAGAAGTATGTTTGGGGAGAATCTGGGCCGCCTGAGTAGCTCCATGTTCACAGTTTACCAGCCCCCAGCCTTCCCCCATACAAGTGTTTAGTCCCACGTCGCAAGCATTGTATATTAAGTTCAAGGTAGTGTTATCTACGGTGTTTTGCCCCATTGCTATAGGGCTTGGTAAAACATAATCTTGCAAAGCAATGGTACGAACCAATTGCTGAATATCATCTGACAATTGCCCATTGGTAAAGGTATGGTGGAGACATAGTTTTACATCATTGCTGGATTTACCCTGAGCAAACTCAGCAAAAGCTTGCAAGGTAATATCCAGACGTTTGCGCGAGGTGGGGCGATTGGCATTGAGTACAATAAAAACCTGATCGGGATTTTTAAGGTTAGGAAATAACTGTTTCCTGGCAGTTGTTCTCCTTTGTTGGCTGGAGTGATCTAAGGGGTAAAAAATAGAAGTCTCTACCCCATGAGGAATGATTTCAAAGTCAACCTTTTTAGGAAGTAAACTAGGTTGTTCTTTTAGGAGGTTTTGGATTTGCTCAAAGGCATATTGATTATAGAGTACACAAAAATCTAATTTTTTCAAAGGGGCAATCATTTTACGCTTTTTTACAATGTGGCCATCCAAAGCAATGTAAGCCCCAGTAACCATTAGGTGGGTTTGGTAGCGTAGTGCCTCCAATAAAAACCGAACAAAAATAATGTCATATACAATAAAAAAGACCGCTGGTTGGAGTTGCTCAATGAGTCTTCCAATATGTTTGTGGCCCATTTGTCCATCTTGTTGGTCTGCCTGCGGGTAAATGGTGGTGCCATCATCATCAACGAATACTTCACCCCAATAAGCAATGCCTACCTGATGTATTTCGAAATGAGGTGAAAGTGCTTTTTTGATATGTTGGGCAACCCGATGAAAACCGGTTCCTTCCAGATAATCTGCAACTAGTAAAATACGTGGACGACCTTGGGTTTGAGTGAGCATAGACCTGGTTTTAGCGATGATAGTAAAGTTTTGAAGAATAGTAGTTAGGAAAGCTTCCCAATAAAAACAGCTAAAACTGATTAGATATGTATCAATACACCAATCATACTTTAAATGTGCTTTGAGAAATTTTCGCTGCAAATCTATTACAAACCCCATGTTTATTTTTTCTCAAAAAGGACGACTACTTTCTGAAAAAGGACATTTTGAGGGCAGTCCAAGCCTTCCTCCGTGAAAACCCGGAGAAACTCAGTAAAAACCCTGATTTTGTGAATATCCTAGTTTACCCCTATAGTATTAGGTGTCTTTCTTAAAGAAATTTGCTTTCAATCTAACTAGAGTTACCTAAACCTACATCCCTTGTCCGAAGCACAGGGACAATCAAATCCGATACGATACTATGACAACCGATGCTTTTATCATGATTGTGGGCAAAGCCATTGCAAGCCCCAGCGAACTAGTTAAATTGAGCACCTTCAAAGAATCATTTTTATGTTTTGCGCCCTCCGAAGTGACCAGGCAAAACGAACGCTTTTTGAGGGCCGCTAAAAAGTCAGGATTTACTTCTGCTGACCGTGAAGTTTGCCAACAGGCAAAAGCCCAAGTCATCAACAATCCTCAACTTATGGTCCTGCTTCAAAAGACCGCCAATGGGCAGGTCAATATTTTATCTTTTCAACAGGTATCACAAGGCTACCAAAATAGAAGGAAAAGTCTTGTGGAGAAGTTGACGGAAATAGAGCAGATGTTAGGCAATCGTATACAACAGGCAAATGAGGGAGCGCTGCTGTTGTGCCAGGCGATTGTCAATAACAATATGAACCACAAAGAAAAACAATGGATCAAAAACTTAGAGGAAGCCATGGTACAACATCTTCAAGAAGCACCCTTAAAAGTGGAAGAGTTAGCAGCCATAGCTTGCCTCAGTAGCCGACAGCTGCACAGGCGCATACAATTGGTATTAGGAGTATCACCTGCTAAACTAATTCGCGAGGTGCAGTTACAACTGGCCCGGCAAGCCTTGGAAAGTGGTCATTTTGAGTCAATGATACAAGTAGCGTTGAGCACTGGTTTCGAGCATGCAAGTACTTTCTCTACTTCTTTTAAGCAACGTTTTGGTTGCTCACCTGGGCATTATTTACAATTGTAAAGTTGCTGAGCAGAAGCTAGACCTGTTAGAAGTGTTTTTCTTTGAAATGACTAATCCAAATATTTGATTTACAGAGTTTTAAATTTAATTTGTCAAGAGCAAAGTATTATTTACAACAATACCCCACCGTAGTTTTGGCCAAATTTGATTGTAGCACCCCTTTAAATCGAAATTGAATGACTAGTTTTAATATTAGTCACTGGTTTGCAACGATTAGTTGGGCGTGCATTTACTCGAATTGGCTATGGACTGAATACGATGAACTATGGTTTAAACAATGTTTTATTAATTTTTATTCAAATGGTTAAAGTAATTCACAGGTCTCAAAGTGCCCAAGTACAAGAGAAACTAAACAAGTGGGTCAGTTATCTGGAGTCAGGTAAAAAACTGATCGATTGTTTCACGGGAAAAGACGGTAAGTTAAAAGAAGGTTTTGAAATCTCATTTTATGATTATCTGGAGTTGGCCAACTCTATTGGAACCCAGACTTTTAAGATACGTTTTGGCCTGGTAAACGATGACGACGGAGATCCAAAATTTGCCTTATTTTTATGGGGAGAAGACAAAGAAGCAAATCAAACGACTCCTTTCCTTCAGGTAGATTATCAGGACTGGATCACTCCTCCTTCTATTTTGCATATCATATACAATGGCAGTGGGCAAGGGTTACCAAGTACCACCATTCCTGCTTTGTTGGCCTACGATCGATTGGCTGCCTGGAATGATGCGGCAAATGACCCTGACTTCTCCTTTGCCGACTTGTTTCAGTTAGAGCAGTACAAAACCGGGTTGCAAGGGTATACTTATCAGCGGGTAGACTTTGTAAGCATTTTGAATGGGTTCAACGATTTCATCAAGTCTGAGCAGCAAATGAGGGACTTAGAGAAGGCATTTAAAGTTCGTTTAAATTTTAATTGCCTGAGTTACAATTTCGAAGGCAAAAATTTTAGAAACGGATACTTTGATTTACTCATTTTGGCGATTACCAAGCCCGCATCAGAACCAGCCGATGCTGAAAAAGGTGATGAGAACTCAAAAACAGAAATAAGAGGCATATTTTCGGATACCGGAATTCCCTGCCCTCCATTGTGTGGTGGTGGTAGTTAAATTTTCGAAAAGTGATCCCATAATTTGCAATCAAACAAGGCAGCCCTTTAATTTATTAGAAGGCTGTCTTACTTTTGTTGGTAATTTCTATCCAGCATTCCATTATCAAACTTAACTCATCCTGACCTTGATTCTTTTCATTCGCATTATATCAATCTCCGTCCTGTTAGGAGGACTCGTTCCAGTAGTGGTAGGCCTTGCCAGATACCGTTTCCTAGACGTACTCAAACGTTGGATATTGGCCTTGATGCTTTGTTCTTTTACGGCAAGCATTCTTCAGTTCGTATTGGCCATGCAAAGTATTCCTAATCTCTTCATTAGTCACTTTTATGTAATGGTAGAGTTTGTATTGCTCGCTTATATTTATAAACCTACCCTGAAACCATACATTCCCAACGTTGTTTTTGGAGTCATCAATATTGGATTCATCTGTTTTTCGTTGCTCAATGCTTTCTATATTCAAGGACTCAAGGCCAACAATTCTTATCAAAGAACTTTAGAAGCAGTGATCGTGATTGTTTGGATCATGATGTATTTTTATAAAACCATGAAAGAACTCAAAGTGCAGCGAATCGAGCGAGAACCACTTTTTTTGTTTAGTGGAGGAGCGTTCATATTTTTTGCGGGAACTATATTTATTTATATATTCAGTAATTATTTACTTCAATACTCAGTAAAGTTGGCGGTTGCTACCTGGGCAGCTCATGCATTTTTCCTGATATTGTTCTACTTTAGTGTTGCGATAGCCCTATGGATCAACCCCAAGAAATAGAGTTTGCCTGGCTACTTACTACAGGCATAGGCATTACTTTTCTGTTGGCAGTAACCATTATTTTATTTGTAGTATTTTACCAAAAACGGTTGTCCCAACAACAGCTTCATATGCGGGAACTTGAAAATCAACAACAGCAACAGTTATTTTCAGTGACCAACCAGGTGCAGGAAAAAGAGCGAAAACGCATTGCCCATGATTTGCACGACGATGTAGGGGTGGTGTTGTCCACCGCCAAACTTTACCTGAGTCATTTGATAGATCAACCTGATGTACAAGAGGTAGCCCAAAAGGTAGATCAACTGGTAAATACCGCAGCCCAAAGCGTGAGGCAGATTTCGCATAACCTCAGTCCGCAAAACCTGGAAAAATTTGGGCTCATCAGTGCCATCGATGAAATGGGTAAACAAATCAGAGAAGCCCATCAAATACAAGTGATTTTTGACTACAACGAGGAACAACGACTGGCACTGGATTTGGAATTGGGGGTTTACCGGATTGTACAGGAATTATTGAATAATACGCTCAAGCATGCTCAAGCCAGCGAGATATTGATTACAATTAAGTTTGAAGACGAAGGCCTTGTTTTGCATTATAGTGATAATGGGCGAGGAGTAGATCTGGAAAACTTATCTAAAACCAATAATTTTGGCCTGGGCTTGCAAAACATGATAGGGAAAGCCGAAGCCTTGAGAGGGAAGTTTAGTTTGCAGTCGAGACCAGAAGAAGGTTTTTGTGCTTCTTTGTACCTGAGTGGAAAGTGATATCCTGCCTAATAAATTCCACAAGTCATTGAACAGGGAACTTGGTTAGGTTTGACAAAAAAACAACATCAATGAACTCCATCAAGATAGCTATTACCGACGACCAACAACTCTTTAGAGAAGGACTTACTTTTATTATTCAGCAACATGCCGACCTTGAAATTGTATTAGAAGCGGCCCACGGACAAGATTTACTCGATCAATTAGAGCAAACCGCAGTACTGCCAGATGTGGTCCTTTTGGATATCAAAATGCCCAAAATGGATGGGATGGAATGTGCTAAAATTCTTAAGCAACGTTATCCCAAAATTAAAATCATTACGCTTACCGTATACGATCAGGAAGATTATGTGCTACACTTGCTTGATCTAGGAGTCAATGGCTATTTACGCAAGCTTACTTCAGGCAAAGATGTTTGCAAAGCCATTCGAACAGTGATGGATAAGGGATACTATTTTGATGACTTTGTGACCCAAATTATGTTGAGTGGCCTCAAACGAAAACGCACCGTGGTGACCAAACCCAAGGTAGACGACGAAGTCAACATTACCCCACGCGAACAAGAGGTGCTGTCCCTCATTTTGAAAGAATACACAACTCAGGAAATTGCGGATCAACTCTTTGTAAGCATTCGCACTGTGGAAACCCACCGCAAAAACCTATTGAATAAGTTTGGGGTAAAAAATGTAGTAGGGCTCGTCATCAAAGCCTTGCAAATGGGGGAGTTCTCAGCGATTTGATTGAGGTGGACACAAAAGTAGTTTTTAGTTTTTTTAGTTAGTAGTTAGTAGTTAGTAGTTCGTAGTCAGGAGTCGGTAGTTTTCTCTAGTTCACAGTCGACGGTCCATAGTCCACAGTAACGCAAAGCGGAGCAATAGAGGGGTTATCATATTTGCGAATATAATAATAACCATTTAACAATGTAACAATAAGCGAAGCGGAACGATATAATCATGCAACAATCAGCCGCAGGCGGAACAATTGAACAATATAATAATCTACATTTAAACTGAAAAGTTATTTTTTTCAACCTTACAAGTTGATGTGAGCTGTTTTTTACGGATATTTGCCTTGATTTGCGGTAAAGTAAAATATCAAAAACGGCACTAAAACTTATGGCAAAGAAATACGGCAACACTTGGTGGGGGCAAAAATGGCTCAATGCCTTGAATCAAATCGATTTTTCGAATAGATTGCCTCGAGGAAAAACCTATGCCAACAAAGGGTTGGTAAAAGATATGGTGATTGAGGAAAGCACTATCAAAACAAAAGTGCAGGGGTCAGCGAGCTATCCCTATGATCAAAAATTTCAGTTGAAAGCGTTTAATGCGCAGCAGAAAGAACAGATCCTAAAGATCATTACTGAAGATCCCTTCATTTTATCTTCATTACTCAACCGGGAGTTACCCAAGGAATTATTTGATATCCTGGATCGCAAAGGCATCAAATTGTTTCCCAAGAGTTGGCGCGACATGAATGGTACTTGTTCTTGCCCCGATTGGGCGGTTCCCTGCAAACATTTGGCTGCTGTGGTGTATGTCATTGCCAATGAAATTGATAAAAACCCCTTTATGGTGTTTTTGCTGAAGGGGCTAGATATTTTGGCTGAAATCCAGCAAAGGGGATTCAATGCCCACGGAGATTTTAAACTACCCGTGACTCCACTTCGTAAACTGTTGGCTACCGATGACTCCAATCAGGTGTACCAGTTCCAGCCTGAACTCATGGCCAAAATTGATTTTTCTACTTTGCCCGAAAGCCGAGAGAGTATCCTGAAGCTACTTCCCGCCAGACCGCTTTTCTTCCCGATGGGAGACTTCAAGGAGTTGTTGACTAAAGCATACCAAAAAGTAGCCAAAGGGACCAAAAAACTGCAAACCCTGTCTAATGATGAGGCGCACAATTTTTTTGAAGAAAATCAGGGCGAATTCAGTGTATTTTTGGATCATACCCTAGAGTTTCGCTACGTAAGCCTAAAAATAAATGAGGAGGAGGCGCAAGTACCCAAAAACCTCCGACATATTTCGGATGTGATGGAGCACCTTCGTGGGGTCAAGCAGGCCCATTTACAAAATTACCACCCTTCAGTGGCGGCACTGTATTTTAGTTATCAGTTGGCGTTGCATTTGGCCGCGACTTCCTCTTTTATTCCCGAACTCCTTGAAATAAGTTCCAAACGATACCTCATTCGTTGGGTCCCTGCCCTCATCATCAAAGAAGTACAACAACTTTGTGAGATACTGGATGCGTTGGTACCTCCCAATATGCTGGTAGTAGACATGGACAAAAAAGTACAGTTTGTACACTCGTCCGAACAAGTAAAGGTATTGACTGGGATGTTTTTGCACCAACTCTTGAAAGATCACTATGTGAGCTCCAATGATCGCTTCAACAGTGAAGATGTATTCCGGACATTTTTTCAACAAGATATTTTATCGCTCGATGGCTTTGTTCAGAAAGAGAATGCTCAAGCCATTCAAAAGTGGTTACAGAAATTTTACTTGAGTGAGAAAAAGTACCAACCTGTACTTAAAGTAGAAGAAAGAGAAGCCATTGGTGGTTTTGAACTGGGTTTTTGGGTGCAAAATCAGCAGGATGCAATGCAGCAACTCATCAGTATCCGCGATTTGTTTGACAAGAAAAAGTACCAAAAGATTCGTCTTGGGGTAATCCAGGATTTGGCGATTTTGTCAGAATACCTGGCGGCGATCAAGCAACTGATCAAAACCAAGGGAAATGCCGAGATTGTGGTAGATGCCGAAGAGTTTGTGCAGATTTTCTTGCATACTTTGCCTGCGCTTCGGTTGCTCAATATTCAAGTAATGTTACCCAAAGCCTTGCAACGACTTGCTCGTCCTCAACTGTCAGGCAAAATAGGGGTAGAAGACAATACCGGTAACCGTAAAAGCTTTGTAAATCTACAAAGTATGTTAGAGTTTGAGTGGCAAGTAGCCCTGGGGAATACGTTGGTTTCTCCTCAAGAATTTCGGAAAATGGTTGGAAGGCTCAAAGGCATTGTCAAACTCAACGACGAGTTTGTCTTAATAGACCAAAAAGAAATAGAAAGTTTGCTCAAAAGATTGGAAAACCCACCAAAAATCACTGATAGCGAAGTGTTGAGAGCGGGCATTGCGGCTGATTATCAAGGAGCCAAAGTAACGATGGACGCCAAAGCGCAAGCCCTGATTCGTAGTTTGATAGAATTTGACCGAGTGGCTTGTCCGCAAGACCTCCAAGCTACTTTGCGACCCTACCAGCAGCGAGGCTATGAGTGGCTATACAAAAACACGCAATTGGGATTTGGTAGCGTGCTAGCCGATGACATGGGGCTTGGTAAAACCCTGCAAGTCATTAGTTTGTTGCTCAAACTCAAAGAAGAAGGTAAATTAACCAAAAGAAAGGCATTGGTGATTGTACCAACTACCTTGCTGGGCAATTGGCAAAAAGAAATTCAAAAATTTGCTCCTTCGCTCAATGCCACCATTTATCATGGGCCCCAGCGTCAGTTAGACCTCAAAGCGCCTGATGTCATCATTACCTCTTATGGCATTGCCCGGAGCGACGTCAAAATATTGAGTAAGCCAAAATGGAGCTTTTTGGCGATAGATGAAGCCCAAAACATTAAGAATACGGCTACCGAACAAACCAAGGCGATTAAAAAACTAAAAACCGAGCGGGTAGTGGCCATGAGTGGTACCCCAGTAGAAAATCGTTTGTCTGAATATTGGAGTATTTTCGATTTTGTCAACAAAGGATATTTGGGGTCTTTGAGTAAATTTCAAACCGAGTACATCAAGCCCATTGAGCTCAAACGAAGTCAAGAACACCTCAGCCGATTCAAAAAAGTAACTGCTCCTTTTATCTTGTGTAGGGTAAAAACCGACAAAACCATTATCAGCGATTTGCCCGACAAGATTGTAAATGATCAAATGTGCCACCTTACCCCGCAACAATCCGCCCTGTATCAGAATGTGGTAGATGTTACGATGAAAAAGGTAGACGAGAGCGAAGGAGTGCAACGTAAGGGGTTGGTATTTCAACTGATGAATGCACTCAAGCAAATTTGTAATCACCCCAGCCATTACCTAAAACAAGATAAGGTAAATCCGGAAGACTCGGGCAAGATGCAAATGCTGCTATCGTTGCTCGATAACATCTACGAAAACGGAGAGAAGACCTTGATTTTTACCCAATACCGTGAAATGGGCGATTTGTTGGTGCCATTGTTACAACAGCGCTATCACAGTACCCCACTTTGGTTACACGGAGGCGTGAGTCGCAAGAAACGGGATCAAATGGTAGAAGATTTTCAGAATAAACCTCAAGTAAAAACAATGCTACTTTCGCTGAAAGCAGGAGGGACTGGTTTAAATCTGACCCAAGCCAGTAACGTGATTCACTACGATTTGTGGTGGAACCCTGCCGTAGAAAACCAAGCCACTGACCGGGCATATCGAATTGGGCAAAAGAACAATGTGATGGTATATCGGATGGTGACTCAGGGAACTTTTGAAGAAAAAGTGAATGAAATGATCAAAGACAAAAAAGAGCTGGCCGACCTCACCGTGAGCACTGGGGAAAACTGGATTGGGGACTTGAGCAGTGAAGAACTCAAAGATATTTTTGAATTGGGGTAGCACTTGGTAAAACGGAAAAAATCAAGCATCTGCTTGTACTCGCCATTACAGCGAAGGTGAGTGGATGAAAACCTTGAAAATGAAAGACTTTTCAGGCTTTGGGTTAAGGCATAAAAGTAAAAGACAAATGAATGAAATCATCTTTTTTGAAAACAAAGGCTAAATCCTTTTATTGAACCATGCAAAACATTGAACTCTCGGAAGTGGCTCGTTTGGCGGTACATTATGTGAATACGACCAGCCGACATATTTTTCTTACCGGTAAAGCCGGATCCGGCAAAACCACCTTGCTAAAATACATCATCCAAAATACCTATAAGACCACCGCCGTGACTGCCCCCACTGGGATTGCCGCCATCAATGCTGGAGGAGTCAGCCTGCACTCTTTGCTACAGTTACCCATTGGGAGTTTTGTACCTGAGGAAAACCACCAGATTGCTACTAACAGTGGACGTCGCTTTTACACTCCCCGCTCCGTTTTGGCTGAGCAACGCATTGGCCGGGAAAAACGCAAATTACTTCGTAAAATAGAGTTGCTCATCATCGATGAGGTGAGTATGTTGCGGGCTGATTTGTTGGATTGTGCCGATTGGGTGCTGCGCAATGTGAGGAGAGAATGGAGTCCTTTTGGAGGCGTACAAGTGTTATTTATTGGTGACTTGAGCCAACTTCCCCCGATTGTACGTCCCGAAGAGCGGGATGTGTTGCGCGACTATTACTCTAGTATGTTCTTTTTTGGGGCGCGGGTATTGCAACAACGTCCACCAGTATACATTGAGCTAGACAAAATCTATCGGCAATCTGACCAACGGTTTATCCAGTTGCTCAATCGTTTGCGAGACAATGAACTGCACACCGAAGATGTAGCATTGCTCAATCAACACTATGACCCCGATTTTGCGGCCGATGCCAAAGAAGGCTACATCAACATTACCACCCATAATTACCAGGCTGATGCGATCAATGAACGAGAGCTGGGAAAAATTTTGTCCTCGAAGCATCATTATTCAGCCGAAGTAAACGGAGAGTTTCCTGAAAATATGTACCCCTGTGCCTCCAAACTGGAGCTCAAAAAGGGAGCACAGGTGATGTTTATCAAAAACGACTCGGGTGAAAGTCCGCGTTATTTCAATGGTAAAATTGGTCAAGTAGTGGCATTTAAAGACGATGCCATTGGCATCCGAATAGAGCGGGTGAGTACCATCTCCGATTTCCTTGAAGAGGAAGATGCCAAATCAAAATACGAAGTGATCTATTTGGATACTTTTACTTGGGAAAATAAACGTTATTTTATAAATAAAGAAACCGGTGAAACCGAAGAAGACATCATTGGCTCCTTTACTCAGTTTCCTTTAAAGTTGGCTTGGGCCATTACGGTACACAAAAGCCAGGGACTTACCTTCGACAAAGCCATCCTGGATCTGTCTAAAACCTTTGCGCCAGGGCAAATGTATGTGGCCCTTTCTCGCCTTACCGGGTTGTCAGGTATGATCCTGGCTTCTCGTATTCCTCAACGTCAAATTGCTCCCGATCCCAATCTCAAAAATTTTAATCGACAAAAGGCCTCTGCCGCTACCCTGAGCGAAAACCTGGAGAAAGAACGACAAGTTTTTTTGGGACAGTTTGCCCAAAAGGCATTTGATTTTAGTGTTTGGGAAAAAACATTGTTTGAGCATCTTGAGTCGTTTGACAAAGACGAAAATCGCTCGACCAAGCAAGCTTACAAAGATTGGACAGCGGCCACTCTAGAGGAGTTTAGGCCCTTGAAAGAAGTGGCCGATAAATTTGTAAGGCAATTGGCCCACATTGCAGCGCAACCTCCAAACCAGCAAACTTCAGAGCGTTTGCAAGAACGCATTCACAAAGCCGCGGCTTATTTTTTACCTCAAATTGTGGCCTTGTCGAATCGATTCGAAGCCCATAAAAAAGTGGTAAACCAAAAGAAAAAGGTAAAAAAATACCTCAAGGAGTTGATAGAGATCCAGCAGGGGTTGATTGAACTCAACAAGCAGATTGTGAAAACAGAATTGCTATCGGACAGCTTGGCCAACAATGAGCTATTGAGCAAAGAGGCGCTGGAAAATGCAACTGCTTATAAAAAACAAATGGAAAGTTTTGCGGAGGCTCAAAATGTACCCAAAAACGCTACTCAGGACATTACTTTTGCGCTTTATCAAGCAGGGAAAAGCATCGAAGAAATTGCCATGGAGCGAGAGCTGAGCCCTGGCACCATTGAGGGGCATTTATCTAAGGCTGTGGCCAAAGGTAAGCTGCCCGTCACTGATTTCTTACCCGAAAAGGACGTGGATATCATCATTGCAAAAGCCAAAGAACTAGGGCATCAGCAGCTCAATCCGCTCAAAGGAGCGCTCAATGATGCTTATGATTTCTCTCAGCTCAAAATGGCGATGGCGCATCAAAAGTTTTTAGATAGTGAGGGGCCTAAATAATGTGGAGCTATAGAAATAAACATGGCTTAAAAGTTGTCGCTATCCAGGGTAAGATCAAACCTTTAAAAACAATGCAAACATTTTATAAAACAACCACTTCTATTTTATTGTTCTTTTTCGCTACGTTGTTATTGGGTTGCTCAAGCGACGTGCCCGCTCAAGGGAACAATACCGTGTTTATATGGAATTTTGACAAGCCCAAACAATATGTTTACAAACTCAAGTACACCACCGAAAGCGAGCTTGGAGGCAGTCACCATCAGCCCAAAAGACGGGAAGTATTGGGGACAGATTTGATTGTCAAAGTCAAAGCAAACAAAGCGGCCGATGTGATTTTTAAGAATTCCAAGCTCATTGAAAGTAGTATGTTCAAGGGCCGGGAGCTCAAAGAACATAATCAAATGACCTCGCAAAAAATACAAATTCGTTACCAAGATTATCCAGCCAATGGCCAAATAGAAAGGTTTCAACGAGATTTGAGAGTAGGGAATTGGTTTCCGCTACCCCCCTATGATTTTGCCCCAGGAGGGAGCGCCAAAATGCCCATCAAGCTACCCTACCAAGCCAATGGCTCCTTGTTGTTTGTACGAGGTACCAGCACCCTGAAGTATCTCCGAAAAGAAAAAAAAGCGGAACGCAATTGCGCGGTCATTTTCAATAAAATTGATATATCGGATTTAAAGGTGCCAGAGGAACTGGGGGAAGAGTACAAATGCTCCTATAAGGGAGAAGGGACTTATTACTTTGACCTTGATAATCAGTGCTTTGTGTCGGCCAAAATCACGGTGAACGTTGAAAACTTTGCCAAAATGAAAACGCCTCGTAGTTCTTCATTGAGCACCATGGATATCAAAGGAAAATCTATCTTTGAGTATGATTTAGTAGAGGTGAAGGAGTAAAAGTTTTTGGTGAGGCTGTCTCATAATGTAATTTAAGTAAACTCATATTTTATATATCGTACCCTACCTGACAGGTTTTCAAAACTTGTCAGGTAGGGTGTTCAGAATTGATGAATTTCTTCCCCTGGTTTTTGTAAGTAA